>CAXBIJ010000028.1:0-17954 GCA_963975675.1 uncultured Maribacter sp.
TCGTAGCATTTTCAACTCTTCCTTCACGGTAAGGCCATAGCCACTCTTTACCTCTATAGTGGTGGTGCCGTTTTTTAAATGACGATTAGCAAGTTTTATGGTGCTTTTGGTCAATTCTTCTTGTGTGGCTTTTCTAGTTTGCGTAACCGTATCCCAAATACCACCACCCGCATGTGCGATTTCTAAATAAGATTTACCTGCATTTCGCATAGCATAATCCTTTGCTCTTGATCCTCCAAAACAGATATGGGTATGAGCGTCTATGAAGCCTGGTACACAAACATGATCCCCTTTTAAAGTTATCGTTTCTGCAATTTTTTCACTTTGCTTTAAATGTTCAAAATCACCTATTTTCGTAATGGTTGAACCAGTTATTACGATACCGCCATCTGAAATTATGTGTAATTCACTATCCTTAACTGCACCTTTTAAAGGTATGCCAGTCATGGTGATGATTTGCTTGAAAGGGCCTATTAATGTTGCTTTTTCCATGTTTTCAATATACTTCGAATTCTGTTGAAAATTTAGTTTTTAAAGAAATGTTACTGTCCTTTTGCACCCGATCTACCACTTTTATGATGGTTTTATTCTGAATCATTTCAATTCCTTTTTCAATATCGTCGGCGAAAATGCGGTCTTTTACAGCAAAGGCGACTTGTTCTCTAACTGCATTATGAACTTCATCTAAGAAAACTCCAGATTTTAATGGTTTCCGAAACTCAAAAGCTTGTGCTGCGGTTAATAATTCTATAGCCAGTATTTTTTCAACATTTCCAATAACCTGTAAGGCTTTCCTTGCTCCAATAGAACCCATACTAACGTGATCTTCTTGGCCTAAAGATGTCGGTATACTATCGGCGCTTGATGGAAAACAGAGCCCTTTGTTTTCACTAGCCAAGGCGGCAGTAGTATATTGTAAAATCATATAACCAGAATTAATGCCAGTATCATTCATTAGTAATTTAGGTACACCAGGACTATTGCCTTCTAAGGCTAAATAAATACGCCTATCTGAAATATTCCCTAATTCTGATGCTGCTAAACATGCGTAATCTAATGCCATGGCTAAAGGTTGCCCATGAAAGTTACCACCACTAATGGTCAATTCTTCATCTATAATAACCGGATTGTCGGTAACGGAATTCAATTCAACTTCTACCAATTCTTTTAGGTGTAGCCAAGCGGTACGAGAAGCACCATGTACTTGCGGTATACAGCGAATGGAGTAGGGATCTTGCACTTTTTCGCAATCAACATGGTCCTGCATAATTTCAGAACCTTTCAATAATTTTTTCACTCTTTTGGCAACATGAACATTGCCTTTAAATGGGCGTAATGCATGAAGTTCATTGTAAAATGGTTTTACAGAACCTTGTAACCCTTCAATCATCATGGCGCCAATAATATCGGCTTGTGCTAATAATGAGTGTAATTGCGAAACTACTTTTACCGCATGAGCTGCAATAAATTGTGTGCCATTTATTAAGGCCAATCCTTCTTTTGGACCCAAAGCAATAGGTTCTAGTCCGGTTTTTTCAAACAAGGTTGCTGTTGTGATAATTTCATTTTTATATTCCACCTTTCCCATTCCTATTAAGGGAAGAAATAGATGAGATAAAGGCGCCAAATCACCCGAGGCACCAACAGAACCTTGAGACGGAACTATAGGGATAGCATCATTCTCTATATGCCAAATAATTCTTTTTAAGGTTTTCAGTGCAATACCTGAAAAGCCTTTTGCCAAGGATTGTGCTTTAAGAATTAGCATCAGTTTTGCTATATCTTTTTTTATAGGGTCACCAACACCAACACTATGACTTTGAAGAATATTGGTCTGAAGAATATTCGTTTCTGATTTTGAAATCTTGGTAGTGCATAAAGGCCCGAAACCAGTATTAATACCATAAACAGGATGTCCTTTGTCTACTATTTTCTGAACTATGCTCCAGCTTTTTTCTATTTTTTTCTCGGTTTCATTAGAAAGAATTACAGAAATTTTATTCTCAGTAATTTCTAATGCTTTCCCTGCGGTAAGCCAATCTTCGCCTAATTTAAAGGTCTGTTTACTCATAACATCGATGTCTCAAGATTTAGGTTAAAATTAATACCTATTTTTAATACTTGGTAATATCAATATTGTCATTAATTCATAACCATGAGTAATCAAATAGAATTGCGGCACTTAACTTATTTTCTTGCAGTGGCCGAAGAACTACATTTTAGGAAAGCTGCTGAAAAATTATTTATTTCTCAACCGGGACTAAGTAGGCAGGTTAAACAAATGGAGGATATTCTGGAAACTCAATTATTTGAACGGAACAAGAAAAAGGTTTCTCTGACACCTGCTGGTCATTTTTTAAAGAAAGAAGTAGAATTCATTTTCAATCATTTAGAGAAAGTTGAGCGTCAACTAAAATTAGTTGGTGACGGTAATAGCGGCGAATTGCGAATTGGGTTTTTAGGTTCGGCCATGCAGCAGATTATTCCTCAATTACTTTTAAACATTAAAGAAACGTATCCAAAAGTAAGGACTTCTCTAGAAGAGCTTTCAAATTTCGCACAGGTAGATGCGGTATTGAATGATCAATTAGATATGGGTTTTGTACGTGTAGCTAGAGTGCCAAATACCTTGCATATGAAAACGGTTTTTAAGGATACATTTTCATTAGTTCTACCTGAGCGATACCCTTTACTAACAAGGGAGTTTAAGGGAATGCATCAATTTGCAAATGATGATTTTATACTTTTCAATCAAACTTATAGCCCGTTGTACTATGATACTATAATGAGTATTTGCCAAGATGCAGGTTTTGCTCCTAAAGTCTCACATAAGTCGGTTCATGCGCATACTATTTTTAAGTTGGTAGAAAATCATATGGGTATAGCAATAGTGCCTACCGCTTTACAGAGCGGGTTTCAAATGCGTGTAAAATTTATTGAACTTAAGAATATTCCACAGCGAGCTGAACTATCGGTTATTTGGAAAAAGGAACATACGAATCCGGTATTGAAAAACTGTATGGAGTTGCTAATTGGTAAGTAGTGATTGTAAGTACTATTAACATAAAAAGCAGATTATTTTTATTACTTATCTAACAATTAGTTTACTGCCTAAGTCTTAATTTTACCATATAAATACTATAGAATGATATTTGATTTAATAAAGAAAAGGCGATCTGTATTTCCAGTACAATATAATAACACACCTATTGCTCAAGCTGATATTGAAAAAGTATTGGAAGCTGCTAACTGGGCACCCAACCATAAGTGTACAGAACCTTGGCGATTTAAAGTGTTACAAGGGGAAGTTAAAAGTCGATTAGGAACATTTTTGTCGAAGAAATATGAGGAGGTTGACCCTAGGCCAAAAGCGATAAAAATTAAGAAGTTACAGGAGAATCCGCAAAAGGCAAGTGCTGTTATTGCTATTTGCATGCAGCGAGATAAAATGGAATCTTTACCAGAATGGGAAGAAGTGGCTGCAGTAGCTATGGCTGTTCAAAATATGTGGTTGCTATGCACAGAAATGGGTATCGGTTGCTATTGGTCTTCTCCCGGACTCATAAAATACATGGATGAGTTTTTAACTTTAAACGAAGGTGAAAAATGTTTAGGATTCTTTTACATGGGAAATTTTGACGGAGAACTCACCGAAGGAAAACGAAATCCGATAGCTTCAAAAACAGATTGGATTAATGAATAAGGTTAATTAAAGAAAGGAAATAATGCAGCTTTGTGTTGCCAAGCATCTGAAATGAACAGGCCTAGGTATACAATTGCGACTAAGAATTTCATGAAAGTGCCCGTTAAAAACCCTAGAAATGAACCAAAAGCCGCTTTCGTAGCGGTTTTTTTATCTGCCTTATTTAACAATTCACCTACTAAAGCACCAATAAAAGGCCATATGATAATTCCGAAAGGCCCGAATACAGGGAAAATAAGAGCTACGACCAATCCTATTGTTGTGCCTATAACTCCGGCACGTGTGCCACCGAATTTTTTAGTTCCTATGGCTGGGATCACATAGTCTAAGGCAAAAACTATCAAGGCAATGGCTAATGTAATTCCTAAAAAAGTCCAATTCATATCTATTGCGCTTGTTGAATGAAGTAAAAGTAACCCCACCCAACTTATTGGCGGCCCAGGTAAAATGGGTAAAAAACTACCTAGTATGCCCACCAGCATTAATATAAAGCCAAGTATCAATAAGAAAATATCCATTGTTTCAAGTAAGTGTTTCGTATTAGACTAAGATAGGCCTCTAAAGTTACAAGTGAATAAACGAATATTATTTTTTATAACTAAAAAATTAGTTGAATGAAACAGTTAACAAAAGCCGAAGAAGAGATTATGCAAGTGGTATGGCAATTGCAAAAATGTAATGTTGCGGCAGTAATAGAAAAATTACCTGAACCAAAACCGGCGTACAATACGGTTTCTACCATAGTACGTATTCTTGAAAGCAAAGGTTTTGTGGATCACGAGCAAGAGGGGAAAGGGTACTTGTATTTTCCTTTGGTGCAAAAAGCCGATTACAGCAATCAGTCTATTAATAAACTGGTAGACGGTTATTTTCAAGGTTCTTTTAAAAGTATGGTGTCTTTTTTTATGAAGAAAAATGATATGAGCTTGTCTGAACTTGAATCAGTATTAAATGAAATTAAAAAGGAAAAGCCATGATACAATACATTCTTGAGTGCATTGCGTTTCAATTACTATTCTTAGTCCTCTATGACTTTTTTCTAAAACGAGAAACTTTTTTTCAATGGAATAGAGCATATTTATTAGGAACATTTTTACTATCTCTGATTTTGCCATGGGTAAAAATAGAAGCATTAAAGCAACAAGTATCTCAGACTTTTAATGGGTATCCTGATTTTTTATGGAATTTAAATGCTGCCCAAGTAGCAGTAACTGTTGAGGATAATCCGAGTTGGCAATTAACTTGGCAAGAAGGTATTTTTTATTCAGGAATGTTCTTATCGTTTTTGTTTTTTGTATTAAAACTAAGACAAGTATATCTATTGAAAAAGCGCGGTGAACAAGTTCAATTTCCAAATTTCACGCAAGTAATCATCACCAATAGCAGTATTGCCTTTTCATTTTTCAAATCTATTTTCATTGGTGACAAGGTGCTGAAAATGAAGCATGATACCATCATTGAACATGAGTTGGTGCATATAAGGCAGGGTCATACGTGGGATTTATTATTCTTTGAACTCATGCGAATTATTGGGTGGTTCAATCCCTTAGTATATGTGTATCAAAATCGAGTTTCAGAATTACATGAATTTATCGCAGATGCTCATGTAGCCAAAGAAAACAAATCAGAGCAATATCAGCAGTTATTATCCCAAGTTTTTCAAACCGAACATATATCATTCATCAATCAATTTTTTACAAAATCATTAATCAAAAAACGAATCGTCATGTTACAAAAATCAAAATCAAAAAGAGTCTGGCAGTTAAAGTATTTGCTATTAATTCCTATGGTGTTGGGAATCTTGTTATATACTTCTTGTGAAATAGAAAAGAAACAATTGGAAGAATTGACAGAAAGTGCCGATGAAGTGATACATAAAGAAGACTCACTTATAACAATGTACAATGATTTAGCCACAGAAAGATGGCGCTTGTTAAAATCGGCGGATAAGAATAACCCTCTAATAGTAAATTTGGATAATGCTTTAAAAAAACTAAAAGCACGTATAGATAACGAAGATAAAAAAAACGCAACCACAGTTAAATCTGATTTTAAAGAATATAGTGATGACACTGAAGTTCATTTTGCCGTTGTTGATGAAGTGCCAATTTTTCCAGATTGTGAAGATGCGGCAGATAAACGCGCTTGTTTTAATGATAAAATTCAGTTGCATATAAGTAAGAATTTTAGTTATCCAAAAGAAGCTCAAGATAGAGGAATAGAAGGGAGAGTAAGTGTTTTGTTTTTGATTACTTCGGAAGGTGTAATTGATAATATTAAAATGCGCGGACCAGATAAATTGTTAGAAGATGAGGTAGAGCGCATTATAAAAAGGTTGCCTAAAATGACTCCAGGAAAACATAAGGGAAAATTGGTATCGGTACCTTATTCTATTCCTGTAAACTTTAAATTGCAATAGTTTAAAAAGGGAATAATAATGGTCTTTACGAAGACAACGAAGAAATCTGTTGATGAAGTGTTACAATTTTACAGATTAATTCGTTGTCTTAGTAAAGTTATGAAGACCTTAAACCATAAATTTTAGGCTGTATTTCTTACAACTTGATACCTTAAGGTGTCTGGCTAAAAAAATCGTAATTTCACGCATAGAACAGGTGTGATGAATCGGTATATATACTTTCTTCTTTTTA
The DNA here is from genome assembly GCA_963975675.1 of uncultured Maribacter sp. GTDB lineage: Bacteria > Bacteroidota > Bacteroidia > Flavobacteriales > Flavobacteriaceae > Maribacter. The sequence continues at coordinate 6,355 of CAXBIJ010000028.1, forward strand.
TAGGTCTAAGTTCTTGTTCGTTTTTTGAATCAAAACAAAAACGAACTCAAGAGCTTATAAATGAAGAAATGCGTCATATAGATTGGAATACTGTTGACTCGTATCCCTTTTTCTACACCTGCGATGAAGCGGCTACAAAAGCTGAACAGAAGATATGCTTTGAGGAAACTTTAATTTCTCATTTTCAAGAAACCTTAAATGATTTTGAATTTACACTTACCGATAAAGAAAGTGAAATGGCATCGGTTATTTTTGTAATCGATACGATGGGTAGAATTAATGTCACCGAGATAGAAAAAGATGCATTGGTATTAATTCAAATGCCAGAATTTGACGGAGTCATTACCCAAAGCTTAAAGAATCTTCCTAAACTTGCACCCGCTTTAAAAAGAGGAATTCCGGTGAATACCAAATACCGAATACCTGTTCAATTAAATACAAACTAAGCATTTTGGCGAACGAGAAAATTATTTTGGGTATTGACCCTGGTACAACTATAATGGGTTTCGGACTCATTAAAGTAGTAGGTAAAAAAATGGAGTTCATTCAAATGAACGAGCTATTGCTTCAAAAATACAATGACCCCTACACGAAATTAAAACTCATTTTTGAACGTACCATTGAACTAATAGACACCTATCACCCCGACGAAATTGCCATTGAGGCACCTTTCTTTGGCAAGAACGTACAGTCAATGCTTAAACTAGGTAGAGCTCAGGGTGTAGCCATGGCTGCGGGTCTTTCACGACAAATACCGATTACCGAATACCTTCCTAAAAAGATTAAAATGGCGATTACCGGTAACGGAAACGCTAGTAAAGAACAAGTTGCAAAAATGCTACAAAGTGTATTAGGACTAAAAACACTACCCAATAACCTTGACAGCACCGACGGACTAGCAGCTGCGGTCTGCCATTTCTACAATGAAGGCAGGGTTGAGGTTGGCAAAAGTTATACCGGCTGGGATGCATTTGTGAAACAGAACGAGAAACGAGTGAAAAAGTAGTTTTCAGTAATCAGTTTCAGTAGGCACTAATAGTGAACAGATAAAAAATAAGAAATGCAGTTTCAAGATTTATTGGCTTATAAGAAGTCTTTTGCATTAGCAATGAAGATTTTTCATATTTCAAAGTCTTTTCCAGCAGAAGAAAAGTATTCTTTGACAGACCAAATGCGACATTCGTCAAGAGGCGTAAGCGCTAATATTGCAGAAGCTTATCGAAAAAGAAGATTTCCAAAACATTTTATAAATAAGTTGACTGATAGCGATGCTGAAAACTCAGAAACACAAGCATGGCTTGAATTTGCATTAAAGTGCGAGTATATTAATCAACGTACTTTTGATGATTTTAAAACCGATAGTGAAGAAGTTAGTAAGCTTTTAAATTACATGATTAAAAACCCAACAAAATTTGGCTCAACTTAATTTACTGCCAACTGAAACTGATTACTGAAAACTGAAACATGTCAGGTATATATATTCACATTCCATTTTGTAAACAAGCTTGTCATTATTGTGACTTTCATTTTTCTACCTCGATGGGGAAGAAGGAGGCAATGGTAAACGCGTTATGTAAGGAACTGGAATTGCGTAAGTCAGAGTTTAAAGATGAAGCTGTAACTACAATTTATTTTGGTGGTGGTACACCATCCGTTTTGCAAACTGATGAAATTGACCATATACTGAATTCGGTTCGTACGAATTATACGGTTATCGATAATCCTGAAATCACCTTAGAGGCGAATCCTGATGATTTATCCGAAGAGAAAATAATCCAATTGGCAGCAAGTTCTATAAACCGATTAAGTATCGGTATTCAATCGTTTTTTGAGGAAGATTTACAACTGATGAATAGGGCACATAATGCTGCAGAGGCAGAAAAAAGTTTACAGTTGGCAAGGCAACATTTCGACAATATTTCTATAGACTTAATTTACGGTATGCCCAACATGAGTTTAGCGCGTTGGAAAGAAAATATTGATAAAGCGCTTGGTTACGGAATTCCGCATATATCTAGTTATGCTTTAACCGTTGAACCTAAAACTGCGCTTGCTAAATTTGTAGAAAAAGGATTGGTTTCACCTGCCAGTGATGAAGAAGCACAAGAGCATTTTAATCTTTTGAACGAAACCCTTTTAGAAGCGGGATTTGATTGCTATGAAATCTCCAATTTTGGAAAACCTGGTTATTACTCAAAAAATAATTCCGCGTATTGGCAGCAGAAAAAATATATAGGTATTGGTCCGTCTGCACATTCTTTTGATGGTGTACGTAGAGGGTGGAACATAAATAACAATCCGAAATATATTAAGTCGATTGAGCAAGAAATCGTTCCTATGGAAGTTGAGGTGCTTTCAGCGACAGATAAATACAACGAATATATAATGACCGGACTTAGAACTATTTGGGGCGTATCTTTAAATAGAATCGCAACCGAATTTGGCCCAAAGTTTAAGGAATATGCTTTGTTACAAGCTGATAAATTTATTGAGGAACATCTTTTGTTTATAGATGGTGAAATTCTTAAAACAACTAAAAAAGGCATGTTTTTGGCAGACGGTATTGCTGCAGATTTGTTTATGGTTAACTTGAAATAACCTTAGAAGAGGAAACCTTCTCGATTCGAATTACTTTATTATGAACCGTTTAAAAAGTTGTAATTTTCTTAATTCAAAATACATCGTTTAATCAACCTCTCATCTGCATATCTATTGACAATTGTAAAATGAAAACTACCATATCCTACAAAACTAAAAAATACCACATTGACCTTTCGAAGCCGTTAGATATTTCGATTGCAGTTCGGTGTAATAAAGAAAATGTAAATGCGTGGTATATCGATGCCCCTAAAATTCAACCACATATCGATGGTGATTTTATAGGTAGTATTACGTCAGGTTCAAGTACTAATTTTTATGATATTTGGTTTAACCCGCATTCTCATGGTACACATACAGAGTGTGTTGGGCATATATCTGCAGCACATCAATCTGTAAACCAGAATTTACATCAGTTTTTCTTTTTGGCTGAAGTTATTACTATAACTCCTTTAGAAGAGAACGGAGATTTGGTCATTACCAAGAATCAGCTTAAAAATCTGTTAGAAGATAAAGCCCCTAATGCACTTGTAATTCGTACCATGCCAAATTCTAAATCTAAGTTGAAGAAGCAATATTCAAATACCAATCCGCCATACATTTTAGAAGAAGCAATGGTATACATACGAGATTTAGGCGTAGACCATCTATTGATTGATTTGCCATCTGTAGATAAGGAAAAAGATGGTGGTCGGTTATTAGCACACAAAGCATTTTGGAATTTTAATGGAGAGGTACGATTAGACGCTACAATAACTGAATTTATCTATGTAAAGGATGCCATTTTAGATGGGAGCTATTTTTTAAATCTACAAGTAGCCCCATTTGAAAACGATGCAAGCCCTAGTAGACCAGTACTTTATAAAATAGAATAATCATGAAAAATGTATTAAAATTAGAAGAAGTTGCCTTAATGGGTCTGGGGATATTCATGTTTGGCTTATTAGGTTATCAATGGTGGTGGTTACCTGTATTGATATTAACTCCCGATATATCAATGTTGGGCTATCTGTTAGGGTCTAAGATCGGGGCGCTTTCTTATAATATAGTCCATCATAGGGCTGTAGCCATAGCATTGTATTTTATAGGTGCCTATTTTATGTTGCCCATAGTTGAATTAATAGGAACAATTCTTTTTATTCATATTGCCATGGACCGTATCTTTGGCTATGGACTTAAATATGATAAAGGGTTTAAGTTTACTCATTTAGGAGAAATAGGAAAGATAAATGGATAATGTTTTTGATACGTTTCTTGGATTACTCTTAGGTGCTATTGGTACCTATTGGGTTTTTACATTTTTTAGAGGAAAAAAAACTAAAGAAATTACTACACACCAGTCTACTGTACTCTTAGAGAAAATGAAGAGTGTTTGCAAACTCATATCAGTGGAGGGGGACTTTGCAGAAATTTATAAGTATGAGAATGTAAAGGATTTTATGAGCTTGGTAAGCAGTAAGAAAAAGGCCTTAGTGGTTATAAAGGCTAAAGCTCATATAGGTTATGATCTTAGTAAGTTATTGATGCATGCTGATGAAGATAGAAAACTGATAGTTTTAGATAATTTTCCTCAACCAGAGGTTTTGAGTATAGAACCAGAATTGGAGTTCTATGATATAAAGAGTGGGTTTTTTAATTTTTTTGTACCTGAAGATTTAACTAAGTTGAATGCAGAGGCGAAAAAACATATTCGTGAGAAAATACCCGAAAGCGGATTAATGGACACTGCCCATAAAGAAGCTTTGCAGACTGTTTTGATAATGGAAAAAATTGTGGAAACCATAGGATGGAAGCTAGACTATACAGCACTTAAAATTCCACAAAAACAAATAGATCAATTAGAACGATAACGTTAAATAACTAAAATTTAGAAATGAAGAACATAATTTGTATTCTTGTAATAACACTAATGACTAGTAGCATTTTTGCTCAAAATGATAATGAAATGAAAGAATTCGATTCCAATTTTTCCCATACCGTATTTTTTTGGTTGAAAAACCCAGATAATGCGGCTGACCGTACGGCTTTTGAAACCTCTTTAAAGAAGTTTTTAGATAATTCTGGTTATGCGAAGACCAAGTTTATAGGCACACCACCGAGAGCTAGTAGAGATGTTGTTGATGGTTCTTTTACCTATTCTTTGATACTTACTTTTGATTCAGCTGAATCTCAGCAAGAATATCAAGATGAAGCACCTCACAAATTATTTATTGCGGAATCTGAAAAATTGTGGACTAAAGTAATCGTTTACGATTCTACAAGTATCTAAATTTATGTTCGTTTTTCGAGAGGCTGAACCTAAAGATGCTGACCGTATTGCAAATTTGCATGCTCAGAGTTGGCAACAGAATTACCGAGGTTCATTTAGTGATGAATTTTTAGATAATGAGGTTTTAGAAGATCGAGTATACGAATGGACAAAACGTCTTCAAAATCAATCTGATAATCATTACTTGTTATTGGCTGAAGAAGATGGAAATCTACTTGGTTTTATGTATGCCTATTTTAATCATGATGCTCAATTTGGAACATTGCTTGACAATTTGCATGTAAGTTTAAATTCTCAGGGTAAAGGGTTAGGCACTCAATTAATGGTTTTGCTTGCAAAAGAAATTCTAAAACGTAACAATGAAAAGGGGTTTTATTTGTGGGTGTTGGATAGTAATGCCGCTGCAATTTCTTTTTACGATAACTTAGGTGGTGTGGCAGTAGAAACTGTTGAATCTAATGAAATAGGTGATAAGCCTTTTTTTAAAATTCGTTATGTTTGGGATGATGCCGATGTGTTTTTAACGAGGGTAACAGCTGATAAATAAGATTTACATGAACGTTGAAGAATTTAGGGACTACTGTTTAGCTAAAAAAGGAGTTACCGAAACGTTTCCTTTTGATGAGGTTACGCTAGTCTTTAAAGTCATGGGTAAAATGTTCGCGCTTTGTGGGTTGGATCAAGTGCCGCTGCGTATAAATTTAAAATGTGATCCAGATAGGGCTATAGAACTTCGCGAAACTCATGATGGCATCATCGAAGGATGGCACATGAGTAAAAAACATTGGAATACCGTATATCTAGACCAGCTATCTCCAAAATTACTTACCGAATTGATTGACCATTCTTATGACCTTGTGGTTTCTAAATTCACCAAAAAATTAAAGGCAGATCTTGATGCTATTTGAAAAGTAGGGTGAAACCACTTTCTAAGGTTATCTTTGCCTTTTCTATAATAGGTTGATATTCATGATGAATTTAGAGGAATTTTATACCCAACGAGTACAAAAGTTTGATGAGGATATTGTCGCCTTAAATAAGAAACTCTTTTTATTAAGCACATTACGGTTACTTATTTTTTTAGGCACTATCGTTGCGCTTTATTTTGCATCGGTAAATGCTAAGTATGTAGTTGCAGTTCTTTTTATTGGTATACCGTTATTCTTGTTCTTGGTAAGTAAATACACAAACCTTAAACTTCAGAAAGCTAAAATTGAAGCGTTACGAAATATCAACTTGGTTGAATTACAGGTCTTGAAAAGGGACTTTTCTAATTTACCTAATGGTAAAGAATTTGCCGATGATATTCATTTTTTTAGTCAAGATATTGACCTATTCGGGGAAGGTTCGTTTTATCAAATTTCAAATAGGACCAAGCTTACTGAGGGTAGTCTGTTATTGTCAAATATCTATAAAGAGAATTCAATTAGCGACATACTCGAAAAGCAGGAAGCTATTTCTGAATTAGGTGAAAAAGTAGATTGGCGTCAAGAATTTTCGGCTATGGCTGCCTTAACCAAAACAGAAACGTCTACCCATACTATTGCTAAATGGTTGAAGAATTACAAGTCTTTCGTGCCAAAAGCCATGAACTATATTCCAATGGTTTTCTCGGTATTTTCAATCGGTATTTTCATTGCCTATTTCTTAGATAATATGCCTGAATCATTTTTAATTACTTGGTTAGTTATAGGTATGCTAATAGTAGGGGTATTTACTAAAAAAGTGACAAGTTTAGGGCAGAGTGTTACCAAAATGAAATCTACTTTTGACCAGTACAATCAATTATTAGAAATGATTGAGGCAACAGATTTTTCTTCTGCCTTATTAAAAAAGCAACAGGAGAATATCTTAAGTAAGGGAGAAAAAAATTCAAAAGTTCTTAAAAAATTTGCGTCGCTACTTAGTAATCTTGATCGCAATAATAACATGCTGTATCTCATTTTCGCAAATGGTTTCTTTCTACGTTCATTAACTGATTGTTTAGCAATTGAAAAATGGATTAGTAATCATGGTAGTGCTGTTGAAATTTGGTTTGAAACCATAGCTTTTTTTGATGCTTATAGTAGCTTAGGGAATTTCGCATTTAATCCCCCTTCTTTTACCTATCCTGAGATTACTAATAATGATGTGGTGTTGAAAGCAAATAATACAGGACATCCATTATTAGACCCTGCAAAAAGTATTTTAAATGATATTACTATTGAAGGCGGCCAATTTTTTATAATTACAGGGGCCAATATGGCTGGCAAGAGTACTTTTTTAAGAACCGTTTCACTTCAAATTATGATGGCAAATGTTGGGTTGCCGGTGTGTGCTGAAACAGTTAGTTACTCCCCAATTAAATTGATTACAAGTATGCGAACAACAGATTCATTAACTGATGATGAATCTTATTTCTTTTCAGAATTAAAGCGACTTCGATATATTGTAGATGAAATTAAAACGGACCGATACTTTATCGTTTTAGATGAAATTTTAAAGGGTACTAATAGCACAGATAAAGCATTAGGTTCTCGAAAATTTGTAGAAAGACTGGTTAAAAGCAAATCTACCGGTATAATTGCAACACATGATTTAAGTTTATGTGGAGTGGCCAATGAATATTCGGCTGTTAAGAATCATTATTTCGACGCTGAAATTATTGATGACGAGCTACATTTCGATTATACCTTTAAAGATGGTATTTGTCAGAATATGAATGCTTCATTTCTTTTGAAGAAAATGGGCATTATAGAATAATAGGTAGTAATAATGAAAATACTTCAAGTTTAAAATTTATAAATGGATTCATTAACCCAAATAGTACTTGGTGCTGCAGTAGGTGAGGTTGTACTAGGTAAAAAAGTTGGGAATAAGGCAATGCTATATGGTGCCATTGCGGGCACAATTCCTGATTTAGATGTGATTACGCGTTATTTTATGGATACTGTTACTGCCACCGAATGGCATAGAGGATTTAGTCATTCAATTTTCTTTTCGATACTATTTGCACCAGTTTTTGGTTGGCTAGTTTGGAAGTTGAATGGCAAAGAAGAAGCTTCTTGGAAAAATTGGTCTTGGCTCATGTTTTGGGGACTTTTCACTCATCCTGTTTTAGATGCATTTACGACTTGGGGAACTCAACTTTTTTGGCCATTCAAAATTAGGTTAGCCTTTCAAAGTGTTTTTGTTATTGACCCTTTATACACGATGCCTTTTATAATCTTCTTGATTTTGGCAATGTTACAAAATAGAACATCCCTAAAACGAAAAAGATATATTAGACTTGGGCTACTTATAAGTTGCTCATACTTATTATTGACATTACTTTTAAAAGGAATCACTTTTCAGAAGTTTGAGAATGCCCTTACTAATCAAGGTATAGAATATAATCAATTGAATACAAGGCCTGCACCTTTTAATACAGTTCTTTGGATGGCCAATATTGAATTAGAAGACGCTTATTTAATGGGTGATTATTCTTTATTTGACTCCAAACCCATTGCATTTAAATCATACCCCAAAAATCACGAACTATTGGGGAGTTTAAAATCAAATGATAAGATAAAACGACTCATACAAATAACTGAAGGTTGGTATACCATTACAGAAAAGAATGGCCAGCTCTATTTTAATGACCTAAGATTCGGGTTAATTAGTATGAATGAAACCGATGTTCAATTTGCATTCAGTTACAAGCTTGTACCTAATGGGGAAGATATCATTGTTGAAGAAATGCCAAAATTTAAACGTGATGCTAAACGTCTTATGGCATCTTTATGGCTACGTATTTGGGGTAATTAAATTATTAGAAAGGATACCCTATGGCAAAATTCAATGTCATATTATTATCAGCGTTTCCAAAGAAGGGAACATTCCATCGGTTATTTTCAGGTAAGTAGGGTACTCGTAGCGGAGAAGCTAAATCAAGCCGAATAACAAAATTCTGTATATCTAATCGAAGTCCAAAACCTACCCCAGCCGCAACTTCCTTTAACCAATCTTTTTCAAACTTACCATCGGTAAAAAGGGTTTGTGAAAAGCTGCTCGTTAGTTGGTCATCTTCAATATCTGAATAATCACCAGTTAGCCATACATTACCTGCATCAATAAAAAAGGCGCCTTTTAAATAAGAGAATAAAGGAAACCGATATTCAACATTGGCCTCTAATTTTAAATTACCAGATTGGTCAAAATAATCGGTTGTTGCATTTTCAGTTTTCGCATTAAAATTTCCAGGTCCTAAAGATCGTATGTTAAACGCTCTTACGCTATAAGGGCCACCAGAGTAAAACTGTTTTACAAAAGGTAGTGTTTGACTATTGCCATAAGGTACTCCCCAACCGGCATAGATACGTGAAACCAAAGTCCGTTCTTTTTTCCATCGCATATAAAACCTTAAATCAGCATCAACTTTGGCATATTGAGCATACTCTGAGCCGAAAATGGTTTTTGAACTACCACTAACAAGATTTAACATGTTGCCAGCTAAATCGAAATTTGTTGCAAAATAAAGAGGATTTTCTTTATTAATGTTTGAGACTTCATCGTAGGTGAAACTATATAAAAGACTAGCAATAAACCGCTGCTCAAAGCTTAAACTTAAAAAGGGGTTGTCATCAAGAATCGTTTGAAACTCATCTGTTACATTCGTTAGTCGAGAATAATTGATACTAATGGGGTCTAATTGATGATATACATATTGGTTTTCTTTCCATGTATACCCAAAGGTTGCATTTACAGAACTTAATGTGAACAATTGGCTTCGCTGAAGAAAATCTAACCCCAAAGAAATCTTAGTTTTAGGTACAGCATATTTAAATCTACGTGGTGAAAATGGAATGGACCTAGGAATAATAAGGTCTGTGTTTATGCCGCCTGCGATACTACTTAAACTCGAATTACTTCCACTAGACAGCTGAGATTCGTAAGAAAAATTTGCTGAAACACTAAAAGTTTCTCCTCCATTGAAAACATTTCTATTACTATGGGTTAATAGAATTCCAGGACCTGTAAATCCGTTGGATTTGGTTACTGCTTGTAGTTCTGCTCGAATAGAACGCTTTGTTAATGGCGCTAAATAGATATTGGCTGCTAAAGAACCACCATCACCATCTGTGGCAGTGGTATCTAGCTCGGTATATTGAATATTTACATACTTGTAACTCCCTAATGCCGATAATCTGTTGCTGGTCTGTTTTGATATGCTGGCATCATACAAATCTCCTTCATTGAAAAGCAGATAAGATTCTAATAATTCTGGTTTGAAGTAGAATTCATTTTGAACAAAGTCAATATTGTTTACCTGTGTGACATTATTTTTTGTCAAAGGCAATGTATCTCCTTCTATGGAGTAATTTGGATAAACCGTGATAGAATCAATGGTATAGGGAATAGAAGCACGGGCTGGTACATCTTTCTTAAGCCTTAGAAAAAGGTCAAACTTTTTATTTTTATATTGATTGGTATCAGCTTCAAAAATTAATAAGTCTTCTTGGCTATTATAAAATCCTCGTTGTTTTAGTCCGTTGTTTAATCGAGCTCTTTCCGCTTTTAGTAAATCTAGGTCGAAACGGTTTCCTTTAACTAGGGCGGTTTTAGGCAACATTTTTTCTATTTCCTTATAAATAGGTAGCGAATCTGATTCTAGGTTATAATTTTCTAATACATAAGGTTCGGGCAAACTTGCCGAGTAATTCACGGTAGCAAATTTGCCTTCGATGATTGTTTTTGAATCTGAGCGACTATAAAAAAAACCATTATTATCTAGTCGATTTAATATTAATTCTTCTACCCGTTCTGTATTTACATCAGAAAAATAAACAGGCTCCTCACCAAAGGATTTGTTTAAGAATTTATAGAAAAAACCAGGTTTTTCACTTTGCGCCTTGAAATGAAAAAATAGGGCAGGTTTCATTCCTAAAAAAGTAGTGTTTGGGTTCGGTTCTATGAGATTGAATAATTCTGTTTTAACCTCTTTAATGTCCTTTAAGTCACTATCTATTTCTAGTTCAAGTTTAGCACCGGTATATAATTGTTCTTCTTTCGGAATATACTTCTCAATGCCGCATGAATAGATAAGCAAGAAAACCAAACTGAATACTGTTCTATATGTATAGTTATTATTTTTCAATAGCATGAAATCAATTACTCTGTTCCTTTTCCAGTTCAACTTCTTTTGATGGTTTTTTTACGGTATTTTCTTTTTTCAACGGATTGAATAATTGACTGAATTTATTGAACTCACGGTTAAAAATAAAGGCTAAACCAGTAACGATTAATTGTCCATCGATTACGTTCTGATATTCTTGTCTTCTAAATCCTTTTAATCTATAAGTACCTTCTTCAGTTAACAAATACTCTAAAGTTACATTGCCAATTAAGGGGGTTGCTGTATCACTTGATGAGGCACTGCCTTCTACATCTACGGCACTACCTGCGGTAACAATCAATCTATCGTCAAAAAGCTTTTTACTGGCGTTTATATTAAGCTGTGTGCGGCTTTGTGCTGTGCCAGTCTGATAATCGTCAAAGCTATCTAAATCAAAGCCTAGTTCAAAACCGGTTTTACCTAACAATTTGTTCGAAATGGAAGTAAGTTCACTAGAAAGAACTTTGTTTACATTATTTCGTGCAATTGAAATTGCCCCTCCAGAACTTCCATCACTACCTGTAGTAGGGTAAAATCGATTGAGCGCCAATAATGAAAATACCTGCTTATTCAATTCAGATTCTTGTTGGTTCAGTTGTT
>CAXBIJ010000029.1:0-17623 GCA_963975675.1 uncultured Maribacter sp.
CCTTGAAGCTAAAACTGAAGTAGCTCGTTTATACAAATCAAAAGATTCTAAAATAAAAAAAGAATTGAATTTCATTACTAAGGCTAACAAACCTAAAATGGCTTAATTCAATAACAGTTTACTACGAATACTTAATCTTTTAATTTTTTAGGCTTACAACTAAGACAAAAATCAGATAGCGACTTTATCTCTTGTTTTACCTTATCGTGTTCTTTTTGTAGCATCGCATCATTTTTACCAAAATTGGTGGCTTTAAAAACTTGTGCACTAACCGTATTCATTTCTTCTTGAAGTTCATTGAAAATGGGTTGAAAAAACTTGGCATCGGTAAAAGCACCTTTTTCCTCATATATTTTCTTGCGAATTTTTCGGGAATACAGTTCTACCAAATCAAAATCATACCGACCGAAGCGAAGCAACTGATTTGCGGTCAAAGCATCAGGAGCAATTAATACGGCTAAGTTCTTTTGAAAAACGGCTTTTATTTTATTATTGAAATTTTTGGTGAACATAAAAGACACCGAGTTCATATTAAAACTAAAGTCAATTTTAGAACCTGAATAGATAGAATAGGAGGTAAGCGTAGAATCTATCTCCGATTCGGAAGATTGGTAGTCGCTAAGTTGTAGTTCATAATCTGGATTCCATTCCATCGGTTCTTGGCCGAAAAGGAAGACGGTAGAACATATAAAGCAAAAGAATAAAGTGTATTTTTTCAAGGAATATAGTTTTAAATATCTGCCGAAAATACAGAAAAAGCAAATCCCTAAATGATAATATTATCCCAATTCACTACATCGTTATGAGAGTGGGTAAAACCAATAGAACGTTCTTTCGCAATGGTGTCAATATCTCTATATGCCACAACATAGGTCTTACGCCATTCTTTCGATTCATTACCTGCAGAGCCATGTACAATACGTTCGTCATGTATGGTAATACTACCTCTTTTTACGGGTAGGTATACAATCTTATCATCTTCACGTTCTTCGATAACTAAGGTGTGACTTTCATCGCGTGAAACTTTTCCATCTTTTCTTCCGTTACTGTACGACTTTGGAAAATGCTTACGTAATTCTGGCTCTTTATTTGTACCCGGTAAAACTTGCAGGCATCCGTTGATAAGGTCAGAATCTGTAAGGGCTAGAGAGAAAGTGGCTGTCCAAGTATTTTCTGTTTTAGGCCAGTAGCCCAAATCTTGGTGCATGGCAAATTCAGCACCTTTTTTACCAGGTTTTTTGGCTAAAAATTGCTCATAATCCATCGCCGATTTTCCATTTTTATACAATTGGTCGGCTAAAAGTTGCGTGACTTTATGGTAGACGTTATTTTTTAATTCTTTGCAGTACATACTGGGTAGCATAGCATTTACCAGTTGAAAATCTTCCATAGGTGTGCCGTAAGGTTGCGACATATCACAGAAATCTTTCTTCATACGTTCGGCTTCTTTACCTAAAACAAAATGGTCGAACCATGGGTCTAGAAACTGCATCTCTTCTTCAGTCAATACATCATTTAAAACGACATAGCCAAGGTCGTTAAACTGCTTAATTTCTTTTTCTTTGATAATGTAGTTTTTGCCTATTCTACGATGACTACCAGAATCTGGATTTGTAATGCGTTCCATGCTAAGTAATTTTAAGTTGAGGAATCTCAAGTTACGAAATTTGAGATTTCCTTTACATGGATTATATTTTTTTTAGTGGTTAAAGTGGGTCAAAACCTACAATTCAAATTCTGTTTGGGTAGGGTTTGCATCAAAAATATGAGGGTAGTGTTCGCGCGCATTTTTAAATATAAATTCAACAGGTACATCTTCAAAATGACCATAATCTTCTAAGTATTCCATAAACAGGTTACCTTCTTTATTGAATTCTTGTAAAACAGCATCATTTTCGCCGTCGAAATCTAAAGGGGCTACGTTGAGCATATTACATAAAGAAGTATTGAAAGTCGGTGAAAGTTTAAGCCATTTATCATTGATATAGGCATCTACCATACCGTGAGGCGTTAATTCGTTAGAGCCGAATTTTTCGGTTAGGCGTTCTACTCCGATATGATTTTTGACCTTAGCCAAATGAATACGTGCAGGTATACCTATAGCACGAAGACAAGCAATAAGCACAATAGATTTATCGATGCAATGACCTTCGGTGCGTTTGGCAATTTCACTTGCCCTGTAATTTTCTTTTGTAAAACTTAAAGTATAAGGGTTATACCGCCATGAATCTCTAACTTTTAAATAAAGCTGTATGGCTTTCTCTTGCTCAGAAATAGAATCATGCGTATAATCGGCGACCAGATTTTGAATTTCTATCGTCTCGTAATCAAAGAAATAAGTAGGTGAGAGATATTCCACAGTGTTAATTTTAGGGGGAATTAGTTTGTATTCAATTTTCTGAATAGTTTCGGCATACTAGCTTCGTCTATTGCCGACATGTCTATTAAATCTAATGATTTCACCATGTTTGCGGTTCTTGTTTTGTATTCAATAAAATGCGGACTCTTTAAATGTATTTCATAGGCGGCTTTATTTGCATAGACTTCAAGAAGACGAATTTCGGTTGGGCGTTCTTTTTCGAACATCGGGTAAATACAGATCACTCCTGGTTCTAACCGTATCGAGGCTTCTGACTCCTCCTTTAAAATAGCCAAGTATTCATCAAGATATTCCTCCTCTATTTCTAACACCGCAATGCGGATCATCATATTTTCTGAGTTAAAAGGTTCGGTAGCCATAAATTCCTGATTACACGAGCAAAAAAGTGCGATTGAAAAAAGTACGATGAATTTTATATAAAGTTGTTTCATTGTCGTTCGCTAGCCGCTATTATATATTGCTAATTGATTCACTAAAATACTAACAAACTAATACACTACAAAAAGCCTTTGGGTGTTGGTTGTTCGTTGTCAAAAGTAAACCATATGATACAAATACTTTAACTATCAAACTAGTTCATTAATTTACTGTCCAGCTAATATACTCACCATGAATACTGCCAACTGAAACTACCAACTGAACACTATTATTTTCTATATTCCTCAGGGCGGTTTTGCCATATATGAATATACTGTCCTGTAGACATTCTGCGTGCCATATCTTTTGCACTAGTGGCCAATTCACCTTCGTAAAGTTCGTCAATAGTTTCAAACCAAAGCTGTAACCATTGTGCAAAATGATTTTGCGAGATGGTATGTTTAAAGTTTTTATCGACATTAACGTGTTTGGCTGAAGGGCTCCCTCTAAAGGTGCGAACGCCAAAAAGGTTCGATTCCCAAAAATCGGTGAGTTTGCTCAGGTGGGCAGGCCATTGCTCATCGGTAATGTGGCCATTAAAAATAGGGCCTAGCATTTCGTTCTCTCTTATTTTGCCGTAAAATGCATGTACCAATACCCCTACATCTTCTCTATTGGTGATATCGTTCATAGAATTCGTTTATGAGTGTGCTATAACGTCTTTTACACGGTCGGCAGTATCTTGTTTAGAAAGTGTTAACCGTACCATACTATCTGCTTTGGCACTTAGATCATGCGGTACATTGCCTTCAAGGGTAAGCATGGCTCCTTTTTTTAAATCGTGTATGTTGCCTTCAACGCCAAATGCGATTTCACCCTCTAAGATATGTACAATAATAGGAAAGGGCGCTTTGTGCTCTTTCATCACTTGCCCTTTTTTAAATAAAATGCGTATTTCTTTTGAAAAGGAAGTTTCTAATAGCACTTTTATGGCGACTTTAGCGTCGTTATACTCTAGGTTTTCGGTAAAAGATGTTGAGTTCATAGTATTATTTTGGCAATGATATGAAGAAGCACAATGTCAAACTATGATTCTTCTCATACTATAGAAATCTCTTTAGCCAAAATATCCACGGCACAACTGTATATTACACCAGTGCGCGTAACTTTTCATTCCGCAACCAAATGGCGACCCACACGATGATTCCGAATACTACAGGGGTAAAAATGTTGGTCATTGGGTCGTTATGAATTAGGTGGGTAGCGACTGCACCACCAAGCCAAGCGGTTAGTAAAAGTGCGCCAATAAAGGTGGTTTTAGGAATAGCGTACAAAATAGTGGAGACCAATAAAATGAGACCCATGTACAGCACGGCATCTTTAGGATAACCAAATTCCACAGCACCTTCCACGGCCATTTCAGTTTGTAACACATTATTTGCTGCGCCCATTAAGAAGAGTAGAACAACGATGCCCTGTAGAATATACGAAGTGTATAATATGCCTTTAGATACTTTTTTATCGGTTTCCATAGTGGTAAGATTTTGATTTGATTGTTACCTACAAATTACGGTAAATTTCTAAATTCTAGTGTTTTAAATAGTCGAGCGCTTGGTTTATTTTGAGATAATTTTATGTGATACGATGGAATAAAATATGTTAGTAAATACTAGAGGTTATTTTTATTTGGTAGTTGTCTTCTTAATCATGAATCCGATGGAAATCAGAAATCCGATGAGGTAGACCAAGGCCAATAAAGGTTTTTCAACGGTCATATATTGAAAGTCGATTTGTTTGAATACTGCCGCCCCAATAATAACGGCAAAAATTACAGCAATATCGTTGGGTACAATTTTAAAACTTCAAAGTTGGTCTTTTTTAAAATTTAGAAAATCGACACTTATATTGTGTATCAACATGGCAACCAAAACAACATTTAGCACACCAGACTGGCATAAAATTTAAGTTACCGTATTTCTTCAGTTTTCGGTATTTTGATTTTGCTTGCTACCATCATTGATACTGCGGCATCTCCACTGACATTAATAACCGTACGGCACATATCGAGTGGGCGGTCTATGGCAAATATCAATGCGAGGCCAGCTTCGGGTATTCCCGCTTGGGCCAGTACAATTACCAGCATGACCATTCCCGCTCCAGGCACCGCAGCTGAACCTATCGAGGCAAGGGTGGCAGTGGCAATGATGCCGAGTTGGGTAGCCAATGAAAGTTCCATTCCAAAGGCTTGGGCAATAAAGACAGCTGCTACAGCCTGATACAAACTGGTACCATCCATATTGATCGTGGCACCGATGGGCAATACAAAACTTGCGACTTCTTTTGGGACGTGCAGATGTTCCTCTACCCGTTCCATCGTCACTGGTAAAGTAGCAGCGCTAGAACTGGTTGAAAAAGCAAGCAGTTGTGCAGGTGCAATGCCTTTAAAGAAGAAGCTAGGTGACTTTCGCGTAAAGATCCAAACAATCGCTGCATACACACCGAGCATGCATAGTAGTCCTATGAGAATTGTTATCGCATACAAGGCCAATGCCGAAAAGAGATCAACACTTGGTGATTCTACTACCAAGGCCGCCAACAATGCAAAGACTCCATAAGGTGCCGTCGCCATAATCAGGTCAATAATCTTAAGGATGACATCATTAAATCCGTCGAAAAACTTTTTGACTGGTTTAGATGATTTTTTTGGGATTAAAATAAGCCCAACCCCAAATAGTATGGCAAAAAAAATGACCTGCAACATACTGGTGTTGTAACTGGCAGCATAAAAAATATTATCGGGGACGATGTCGATCAATGCCTGCAAAGGACCGCTTTCTTCTTGTGCTATTGCCATGTCGATTCGTTTAGAGGCGTCGTCCTTGTAGCTGCTTAAAAGTTCCATTCGGGTTTCTTCGGAAATGGCATAACCAGGTTTCAGGATATTGACGAGCCCTAAACCGATAGAAACCGCCAGTACGGTAGTCAGGATAAAAGTGACAATCGTTCGGGTGCCCATTTCAGAAAGTTTTGAAATATCTTTCAGGTCCGAGACACCTTTTATAAGTGACGCCAAAATCAACGGAACGGCGATGAGTTTTAAACAGTTGATGAAAATAGTGCCGAAGGGCTTTATCCAATCCCGAACCAATTGTGGTCCCCAGCTAAAATTTGTGAACAGCAGTGCAAAAAGCACGCCTGCTCCCATTCCGATAAGTATCTGCCAGTGCAGGGCTAATTTTTTATTCATTCGCTCAAACGTTTAATCAAAATGTATGGTGACAGTGTGTCTAGGAAAGGAAGTTTTTGTTTTGTACATGCGCCCCGAAGCTTCCATGTTCCCTAGAAAAATCAGAAGTTAGCGAACAAAGTAACGCCCAGAATGCGGGGATAAATGTAGTAATTATTTGAATATGTTAATGGGGGGTGATTTGATATTTTAATTGGGGTTTGAGCGTTTTTTGACGATGGGTTTTTGAATGCTTGTGTCGAAAATAGCATTCTCGAAGGTGACATCCATTTATTTAAATTGGAGTCCGTTTTCGGCGTCAAATTGCGCTTTTTCTTCCTCTGATAATCCATCGCGTAGTACTCGAATGGTGTAACCGCCAACAATCTTGTCATATTCATAGTACATCCAATCACTAATATTGTCGCGGTCAATGGTAATGGTATCTCCTAATTGAATCGCATTGGTATATACCGGTTCGTTACCTATGATGCCTATAAATTCGGAGTCGACCAACTTAATATCTTGCACCCAAATATGTTCCCCGCCACCATCACGGGTTATAAATTTCTGTTTGATGGCGAAGAAATCTAAATCGGGATTATCGCTTTCAAGGGCCGTTATAAATTCTTGAATGGAATTGTTAGCCTTCGCAATTGCTTCGTTCATTTTAGCGTCGTCATTTTCTACATTGTAGACATCTGGTTGGCCAGAGCGTTCTGTTTTTGAAGATGCATTTTCTTTACACGAAGAAAGCGCTAGAAGTACAATTGCGATGTAGGTAAAAGTTGTTTTCATTTATTGTTTCTTTTTTTAATCATGAAACCGATAGCAATGAGAAAGCCGATGAGGTAGACCAATGACAAGGCGGGTTGTTCAACGGTCATATTTAAAAAGTCGATTTGCCTGAATAAAGCCACTCCAATAATAAGAGCTAAGAGAATTGAAATAATATTGGGTACAATTTTATACTTCATAGGTGGTCTGTTTAAAAATCAAATGAAATTAGGGTTTTTCGGTGATGACGATACCGCCAACAAGTTCTTCTGCAGTGGGTGGCTCGAACCAATTTTGCATGAAGTTAAAGTTTTCTTCGGTTACCTCAAATTCGAACGTATCGCCTTTTTCGGTGTTACGTTGTTGTATGCGTTGCCAACGGGTCTCTTTTGAAATGTCTAAAAAATGAAGTTTTAGTGGGTAGTTATTAGCCGTAGCAAATTGCCGAAACTTTTCGCGGTGGGCATATTTAGAAAGCCCTAAGTCTAGAATGCTATCGGTGTTCGATTGCTCTAATTGTTGCACTAAGTTCATGATAATCTTCTCCGACCGTTCTATGCGCTCTAAAAACCACTCTAAACCGTCGTTTGGGGTCTTGTCTGGTAGAAATAGGGTTTTGTTCCACGTATCGATAGAAAAGAGCATCCCCTTGGTTTTGCTTTTTAATGCATTTGCATAGGTGGTTTTACCAGATCCTGTATTTCCAACGATAAGGTGTAGCATGGGGTTTTTAAGATTATAAAAAAGCTCAAAGAATCTGATTTTTGAATCTTAGGACCAAGATTAGCAATGTCTTAGAATAAAGAACAATTAGATTATTTGTTATCTCAATTCTTTGTTGGGCACAGTTATATTTTTACATCTTTTAATTCTTTCACTAATTCGATTAATTCTTTCAGGTTTGAGTCAGCTTTTGTTTTGTCCTTTCCTGATAACAGTTTATTACTCCTTGTAGGTGATTCATAGAGTTTGTTAACTGTCTCATGAATTAATTGGTCTTTACGATTTGTATCACCTTTTATTTGCTCAGCATAAGCCATCAATGAAGTTGCGATACTTTCTCTAAAAGCATATTCTTCCTCTAATCCTCTTGTTTTAGTAAACTGTCTAATGGCAAAATACAGAATAGTTACAATCGGTAATAGTTTTATACCTGCAACAATTACTTTTTCTATTTCAAAACTAAAATCACCGTTAGAAAAAAGTTCAAAAATGTACAATGCTAAGAAAATTGTAATTGCCACGGTAATAACGAGCCAAACAATAGTTGACCAAAACAACCAAATTTTTCTAATTCTAAAAGTTGACTGTAAATCTCGGGCTATTGCTGGTGTCAAAAGTTTCTCTAATTGTTTTTGAATTCGCGTAGCCTCTTCAGATAAGCTTTTCAATTTCTCAGCCTCTGCTGAATTAGTTCCAATTATTTCTTTGGACTTTTTTTCATCCAATGCTATTCTTTCTTCAATTTCTTCAACTACTTCTTTGTGCTTTTCAATTTGTTCTGTGTAGCTCTTTATTGAAGCCTGTACTTCTGCAAGGTTTTTGTCAATTGAGGACTTTATAGTTGAAATTGAATTAGAAGTCTGTTCAATTTGGGATTTAGTTTGATTGGTACTATTCAAGTTATTGGTAATCTGTGTCAACTCCTTTTCCTTAGACGACTTAAAGGTTTCTATCTCGTCTTTCAATTTTTAAAAAGCCTCTTTAAATTCTTTCGCTTTAGTTAGATTAGTTCGAAGCTCTTTATTTAAATTTTTATTTTCAGTCCTTAGTTTTTTGACCTCCGTTATTACATCAGGTTTTTCGTTTTTTACTAATAAAGAATAAATTCCGGATTGCAAGACATAGGTTTGCATGAATAAAGACCAAGTTTCAGTATTAGCTAAATTTTTGGATTTAATGACCTGAAGTAGCTGTGCTAAAACGTGATTAATATCCATCATAGATTGATTATCTCTGCGTATGAAATATCGTGAACAGGAATACAAGAAATTCAATTTATCAGCTTCCTGAATGGCAACTATAGAATTTTGAATTAAATAGATTATTTCAGATGCGGTAAGTCTTTGGATAATATTTGTGCCATCCTTTTCTGTAACTAGAAAACTTAAATCTTCATTTTCTATTTGTTCGACATTATTAATTAACAGGTCAATTTCGTTTTTTTCCATAGTTCTTGTCTAATTGTGACCAGTGTTTTTCTTCGTTTACTTTTCGTTCAATAATGGTTCTGAATATTGATTATATAAGTCAAACAAATATTCAATGCGTGTATTTTCATTCACAAAAGCTCGTGGTCTATAACATAAATCAACTGCTTTATCCAATTCTTGATGAGCTTTAACTAATTTGGAAGGCATCGCAAGAGGATGGTATAAATCTGCTAAGCTACTTTCTGAGAACTCTGACCTTATGTCTAAAATTTTTTGCCCTTTTTGTTCTACTTTTTGTTTGTTTTTTTCGCTAGGTTCAAATGGCCAAGGATAATTATTATACACTAAATTGTTTGAATACCTATAATCACTTTTTAGTTTTCCTGCTACAGTTCTTATCCAGACATTATGCATTAGTGATTGTAAAATTCCGAATTGATATTTTGTTGCATTAGGAAGACCATAAGCACTATCTGCCAAGATTGTTTCTTTTGAGATATAACCTATTGGCAAATACTTTCTTTTATGTGAAGAAACTCTAGGAATTAAAAGATAATCATTTTCAGGTTGTCTTATATCTCCAAAAAGGTAAGGTGTACTAGCTTTTGAATTCACTGATTTAGATTTGGTTGACTCACGAAATGATTTACATTTATTTATTCTATCTATTAGTACACTTGATTTCTTGATTAAACTTGGATTAACATCTTTAAGCCAAAAACAATATCTCCATTTTTCATTAAGCATTTCAAAAGAACCACCATATCTTTTTATTAAATTATTTAATTCAGGATTAGTTTTGATTAATTCTTCTTTTTCATTTAGTGATAATAATAAATTACCATCGTCATATGGTATGTTGCCTCTTATCATTTTTTGAGTATTACATATTGGAATTCTAGTTTTATCAATAAAAATATTTTCTCCATTAACTAGATATGGATTAATGTTTCTAACAATAAGTTCATCAGGCTCCCCATTGATATCATAATAATCATAGATTTTTTTCGGTTTTTCTTTTAATGAAAAACCAATAATTACGCAATGAACTGCAGCTTTACCTTTTGCATCATTTTTCCAATTAAAAGTTCTGTGAGCAAAATTTATTGTAAGACCTAGATTCACTAAAATTTCATACCATAAAATCGAAACTTGTTCTCCTTGGGAGACTGAATTGGTCGAGACAAAAGCAGCTTCAATGTTTGTATTACTAATATATTTAGCAGCTAAATAATACCAAGCAGCCACATAGTCTAATTTTCCGTAATTGATTGTTTTGTCAAAAACAAGACTCATATCTTCAATTTGAGTTTTGTCTTTCATCGCAGCACCAACAAAAGGTGGGTTTCCAATGATGTATGATAGTTCTTTTTTAGGCACTACATTTTTCCATTCTATTCTTAACGAATTACCGTGAACTATTTTTGCTGCTTTTTTCAATGGTAAACGTGCGAAATATTGTCCAAACTCTTCGCTAACAAGCATATTCATTTGGTGGTCAATTAACCACATTGCTACTTCTGCAATTTTAGAAGCGAATTCGTCATATTCAATTCCGTAAAATTGGTCAACGTCTAACCAAAGAATAGAGGCAACATCTAAAACTCGTTCACCTTTTTTAAATAATTCACGTAGAATGTCAATTTCTAATAGTCTTAATTCTCTGTAAGTGATTATTAAGAAATTTCCGCTACCACAAGCTGGGTCAAGAAATCTTAAAGTAGAAAGTTTATGATGAAATTCTTTAAGTTTTTTTGAACTTGATTTTACTCTTTCAAATTCTTCCCTTAACTCGTCAAGAAAAAGTGGCTTTATGAGTTTAAAGATGTTTTTTTCGGAAGTATAATGAGCTCCTAAATTTCTCCTTTCTTCTGGATTCATTACACTTTGAAAAAGCGAACCGAAAATTGCTGGCGATATTTTACCCCAATCTAAAGCTGATGCTTCTAATAAAATGCTTCGCATTTTAGAATTGAAAGATGCAATAGGTAAAGTTTCTTCAAACAACTTTCCATTTACATAAGGAAATTGATTTAAATGGTCGTCTAAGTTTTTAAGTCGTTTTTCTTTTGGTGTGTTTAGTACTTGGAAAAACTGAGCCATTAACGCTCCTAAATCACTTCCGTCTTCATTTGTTTTTAGGTCTAAGAATTCCTTAAAAATATCTTTCTCAAAAATACTTGTATCATCTGCGAATAGTATAAAAAGCAACCGAACCAAATATACTTCTAAATGATGTCCTTCATAACCAAACTCTTCTAGTTGGTCGTGAAGTTTCCCCATTAATTCAGCAGCTTTTATATTTACTGGGTCTTCTTCTTTAAATGTTCTTTTTTGATAACCTGCAATGAAGCCAAAGAGCTTTACATTTTTATAAAGTTCAGAAACGTGAAATTCGCTTTCTGTGCCTTCGTCAAGGTCAAATAGTTTGATTTTATCAAAATCAGAAACTAAAATGTATTTTGGTAATTCGTGTTCTTTTAGTCCTGGAAAATAATCTGTTGCTTGTTCAAAAGCTTTGTCTAAATTTTTCCCTTTTGATTTATGTTCAACAAGTAAAGTACCTTTCCAAAAGAGGTCAATAAAACCTTGGTTTCCACTTAGTTTTTTAACAGGTTCTTCAAATGTGGCAACTCGTCTGCGTGATATTCCAAAAACATTAAAAAACTCATTCCAAAAACTATCTTTTTCAGCACGTTCTTTTGTCTCATCTGCCCATTCATTTGAAAATTTTAAGGCTCTATCTTTTATCTCGTTCCAGCTTAATGCCATTTAGTTATTTTGTTTTTTTGGTTTGTTTGATTCTCGATTTCGTTTTTTTCGGCATGGGGCACAACGTTTGTTTATAAGAATAGTTGCAGGTTTTATCATCGAATTTAGCAAATACAAACCGAATTGAAAATCTACAAGAATTTGCGTAAGTAGGCGAGAACTAGCAATTAGTTTTATACGGTGATTTAGTACGTTATTATTCCGCTAATTTCTTAATAGCATTATCATACCAATCTGCATTGGTAATGGTAAATTCATATTCAGTTGTTGGTGTGTCACTCTCGTAAATTTTGAATTTGATACTACCACCTTTTAACAAGGCTTTATCCAACTTTCTTGAATCTGAACTATTTAATCCAAGTCTGTCAGAATAATTAACTGCTCTTAATTTTAGTCTTTCACCATCTTTGTCCTGAACTAAAATTCTATAACTTTCGGATGAGTATGCTTTAACAGGATTATTTTTTGCATATTCATAAAGTTGAATAGATATTTTTGACGAACTATTGATTAATAAATCTACATTTAGTTTTGAATCTTGAGTTGCAGTATTACTAAAAACTCCTTTTATATGTGTAGAATTTGTTATGTATCCTTGCTTTGTAGATTCTCCAAATTCATCTACGTATCGCCCAACTCTCCACATTCCTGTGTTATTAATATTTGCTAATCTAATACGCACCTTTTCTTCTGCTTCTCTTACTTTTTTTAAAGCTAATTCGTCTTTTTTAATTTTCTCTAATAAATTTATGAATTCAGCATTTTTTGGTGATTCTGGATGATTTTCGGAAAGTCTATTAATGCTTTCTTTTGCTGTTACATAATCTTTTTCAGAATATGCTTTTAAAATTTTCGCAACAGTTTTTTTCGCTCCATTTTGACATTCATCCAATTCAGATATAACTTTTTCAATATTTGTTTTCAAGTCTTTATTTTCAGAAATAACTTTGTCATAATCTGCTTTCGGAATTCCGCAACTCGAAATGATTGTTGTAATTCCAATAACATAAATGGTACTTTTTAATTTCATATTTTTCTCAATTTGGTTTGTTTGGTTAATGCACTACGACGTGTGTTTTTCAATTTAGCGACTAAATCATAACCCTAAGCTTACTACACTAAAGAATAAACCTACAACTTGTAGTCTGACTATACTTACGGAAACCCGTAATCGGTCAAAAATCATGTATGGTTTGTTTTATTTTTAGGTCAAAAAGACCCTATCAAAGAAAATCCGCTTTATGTATAATACAATAGCGATACGGGTAGTAAACTATTCGGTTTCGCCCATAAAATAATAAGCCCTACAACGTACGACTATGCGCTCTGCTCATTAACCTTCGGTAGTTTTGCCGTCAGTACTATTACTTCAACTTCATCAATAAATATGAAAAAGTTAATGCTCCCGATTTAGCACTTTGCTCATTTGTTGAGGAACCTGCATGACCACCTTCCGTATTTTCATAATAATAGGTTTTATAACCCAACTCATTCATTTTAGCCACCATTTTTCTAGCATGCCCTGGGTGCACTCGATCATCACGCGTAGAAGTGCCAAAATATACTTCAGGATAGTCTACTCCTTTTTTAAGATTGTGATACGGTGAATATTTTTTAATGTACGCCCACTCTTCTGGAATATCAGGATCACCGAATTCGCCCATCCAGCTAGCACCCGCCAAAAGTTTGTTATAGCGTTGCATGTCTAACAAGGGCACTTGACACACTACCGCATTGTATAAATCTGGGCGTTGTGTAAAAGCGACACCCACTAACAGACCACCATTACTACCCCCCATTACCCCTAAGTGTTTTGGCGTAGTTATTTTTTTAGTAATTAAATCTTCTGATACGGCATATAAATCGTCGAAAACATTTTGTCGTTTTTCTTTTATGCCATCTTGATGCCATTTAGGGCCATACTCGCCACCACCACGAATATTTGCCAAAACAAAAACTCCCCCCTTATCTAGCCAAGACACCCCAAATGTAGCAGCGTAAAATGGCTGTGAGGAAATTTCAAAACCTCCATACGCATAGACTAAGGTTGGGTTGGTTCCGTCATTTTTTAGGTCTTTTGCAGCTACCATAAAATACGGTACCATGGTGCCATCTTTTGATTTCGCTTTGTATTGGGTTACTTCATACCTACTCGCATCGAAAAATGCGGGTAATGATTTGTAGACTTTAAACGTGTTGTTACTCGCATCTGCTGCATACAAGGTAGATGGCGTAATAAAGTTTTGAAAATTAAAAAAATACTGATCAGATAGGTCATCGGTGCTAGCAATAGAAATTCTTCCAAAATCTGGTGCATTCATTTTTTCACTGCTCCATGTTCCATTGCTAAACGTATACGTATGTAATTCACTAATTACATTGGTCAAGAGACTAATAAGTAGTTTATTTTTAGTGGTGGAAACTTGAGAAATACTAGAAAATTCATCGGGTTCTATGATGACTTGAATTTCTTTATTTCCTTTTAATAACTCCCTAAAATTGAGGCTTAGAAGTGTACCGGTATTATAGGTGTTGTTTTGTACCGTCCAATCAGATTTCAATTGAACAATTAGTTGATTATTCAAAACTCCCGTTACACTAGCATCATCTGGAATGTCTAATTTGATGATTTCATTATTCATCCAAACCAGGTTTTCGCCAGAAAATGTCGTTAAAACTCTTGAAATTAATGTAAATGCTTCTGAACCATCACGTAAAACACCACCCCAAGCACCTACATCGGAAGTTTCCCCTTCGTAAATAAGCTGTGCATCGTTTAAGGAAGTTCCTCGTATCCACAATTTTACTTGCCTTGGATACCCCGAAGTAGTCATAGTGCCCTCTCCAAAATCGGACGTAACAATCAGCGTATTTTCATCAATATAACTAGCAGACCCTTTAGATTCTTCTATTAAAAATCCGTCTTCTATAAATTGCTTTGTAGTAACATCAAACTCTTTAACCACTACAGCATCGCCACCACCTTTAGATAGTTCAATTAAAAAACGATTGTAAACTGGATATAGCCCAGTGCTTGCTTTGTACACCCATTTAATATCATCTTCTTCTGAAAGTTTATCGATATCGAGTAGTGTTTCCCAAATTGGATTTCCCTTTCGGTAGTCATCTATAGTACTTCTTCTCCAAATACCTCTTACATGGTCTTTATCTTTCCAGAAATTGTACACATAGTTTCCTCGAATAGTTGGATATGCAATTCTTTCGTCGGAATTATATATGGCTAAACTTTTATCATAAATATCTTGATACTCTTTTTCGGCACTCAATTCTGCAATTGTAGTTTTATTTTGGGCATTCACAAACTCCAATGCTTTTTGTCCGTCAACTTCTTCTAGCCATAGGTATTGGTCTTCCTGTGCTTGAGTACTTAAGACTATTGCGAATACTGCTAAGAGTAATAAAGTGTATTTTTTCATGATTTAGTTGGTTTTATTTTTTTGCGACTGCTTTTAAGTTAAGTCATTTTTTACTGCTGGTAACCGTGTGAGCAAGTTTTTCAATCGTCATCTTACGTTGAAGGAAGTCTGCTTTTTATGAATTTGAACTGTCCATTATGATTCGATTCATGTTCACATACATGGAACCATTTGCAATAATTGTTAGTAGGACCCCAAGGCCACTCTCTGTCTACTTTCATTAACCAATCGTCATCTCGATTTGAAAATTCTTTGAGCGTGTTCTCTCGAACATCCTTTAATTTCTGAAGGTAGAAATCAAGATTATTTCCTTTTATAGTTTTACGCGCTTCGTCTCCAAGTCCGGAAGCAACGCTCCAATTCAATTTATCCTCTTCGTCCCAATCGCCCCACTTCCTTCCTTCAAAAGTATGAATTTGGTAAAACCTCTCTGTTGCTGCTAAATGCCACAACATGGAACCAATAGAGTTTGCTTTATCATCTAATATATAATCTAAATCTTCAACACTCATTTCATGGACTGGTCTTAAAATGACCATTCGCATCCAATTCATCATAGACACCAATGTTCCAATTTGTGGGCTAAATCCTTCCTTCGGTCCAATGATGTGAACATCGTCTTGACTAGTAAGGGGCTTCGCAGCGATAGTTTGTGGCAAAGTCATTAGACAGCCAGTGCCTAAAGTAACCAAAGAAGATTTTTTAATAAAATTTCTTCTATCAACTTGAATATTTTTGTTTTTCATGGTATTATGGTTTTTTAATTCTTGCTAACGCATGAGCAATGATTTCGGCTTGGGAAATTCGATAGAATTTTCCAGATAAGAAATCAACCCATTTAAAAGTAATGAATTTTGAGATAGGGTAGTGGTAAGCTGAATTATTGCTATTGTTAGCAACTGCTATTTTTTAATTTCTACTTTCGCTAAAACAAACTTACTAGCATTAAGTTGGACAATTTTAAAGATTTGTCCTTCAAGGTCTATAGGTACAGTGCTAGTTATAAGTAGTGATTTTTCATTAATATTCCACGATCCTTCTGATAGAAATTCCGATTTTCCTGTACCATTTGGGCACTTCATAACATAAGAATCAATGATAGTGCTGTCTTTGGAAATGTTAAGTATTGATCCAAAATGAGCTTTTTCATTCTCGATTCTTCGATATTCCAATTTATCATTCTCTTTGTTGTTTGATAACAGCCAAACTCCTTCTAGGTGCCCTAATGCCACTTTGTTGCTCTTACATGATAAAAGGGAAATAAACAAAATCATTATAATTAGAGCTCTTGTAGAATATGTCATAATTATTTTTTAGTTGTTGCTAACGGTCTTGTGCATGAGCCATTTTAATGGTTTAAATACGTTGTTGTGCTTTGGTTATATTATTAAATTTCGACATATTTTCTTCCTCAATTTCAGTTAAAATATGTTTTTTGGAATTTATTCTTTTGAATTGAGCTGATTTTCAATTTTTCTGATAAGTCCATTAGCCCATTTTTCTTCATTTTCGAGGCCTTTTATGCCAATTTTTAGTCTTATGGACAGCTGATTTAAATAGTTCTCAAGACTGACATCACCTCTAATATCTTGTGGTTGCAAAATAGGTCGGTTGTCATTACTGTATCTTTCCAAAGCATATTCCCCACCCTGACCGTCAAGTGCCATTACATGTTTTGAAAACATATGATAATTTTTCATGAGGTTATTGTCATTATATGCATTGATAAATCTCTTGGTTTCGGTGACGTGCTGTTCAAGGCCGATGTTATTGAAATAATCTGATAATTCATTGACCAAACTATCACTAGTAATATTATTCAAATAACCAGTACTGGTGGCTATATCAAATGATGTCCTGTTAGAGCTCGGTACTATGAAGTAGAGTATTAGGTGAAAATCGTTGATAAATTGAATAGTGTCTTCAAGAGGTTTTGAAGTATCAATTATGTATTCCAGAAGTCTAATACTAGCTTCATTTTGTGATGTTTTGAATTTTTTCACGTTTTTAAATTCCTGAATGTCACTCTCCAGGTCTTTTTTTACATTCTTTAAAAGGACCTTTTCTATTTCCCGATTCTTTTTTTCCACTTGCAATGTATTGAGCTGAAGTGCAATTAAAATTCCAATTACAACAAGGATAATTTCTCCAATTGCGTAAATTAAATACTTACTAAATCTATTTTCAGAGAGTAATTTTTGGCGAATTTTTCTAAAGAAGTTTATCATTGGTTATGGGTTGGTTTTGTTGTGCTTTCGTTATTTTCTTTTTTCAATCTCGGTTGTAATATTCTCAATCAAATTATTAGTTTTTCCTTTCCATTCACTTGTGTTTTTCGTTGCAATATTTAGCCATCTTTTTTTGTAAATAAGACCACTTATTAATTCCTCATTTTTTGACAAAAATTCATCTGAAATAGATGTTGTAGAATATTCATAACCTAAATCAGCTAAAAATTCTTTTTTGCCAATTAATTTTTTGATTGTAGGATGAATATCATTTCTGCTCGAGCCTCGAAGAG
>CAXBIJ010000030.1:0-17578 GCA_963975675.1 uncultured Maribacter sp.
CCCTTTATTGCTATTCTTTGATGCGTAGGTAAGATGATTTGGTTCATAATCTATTAATGAAATTGATGCTGTAGAATCAATTTGATATTGTAATTGAGTAATGTCTTTAAAGGTAGATGAATTTACAACTGCAACATTCTTAGTGTCTAAACTGTCTAACGCCATAATCTCAGCGTTAGCATTTTCAACCAGTTTAAGCTGTTTTACAAACCAAGCATTACCATTTGCATTCGGATTTTCGATTGGAAAAGAATTACCTTCTTGATCTTGCCTAATCACATATTTCACATTCAACATATTCAAAACTGACAGATTTCCGTTGTATACATGAAAATCGAATAAATCTTGCATACCAGCTGGTTTTGCAGCATGATAGCCGGTTATGCTCTGATGAAAATATGCTGTTTTCGCTGAATCAAAACCATCGGTTTGGTCGAAAACACGAAAAACACCATTGTCTTTTGCAATAAGCTTGTCTGAAGCAGATTCTTGAAAAGGCTCTAACATTTTACGTTTAGACACGAAATTATCGTTGTTGACATAACGTAAATCGACTCCGACTAAATCAACCACAACTAAAACTCCAATAGCAAGAATTACGAAATTCATTTTCAATTTCTCCTTCAAATAAAACCATATCAATACTGATGTAACCAAAGCATACCCCAGCGAGCGTAGTAAGTCACTTGTATAAACACTTTTACGATCTAAACGTAGCATCTCAGGTAGCTCTTCTAACCCTGTCATTCGCAAATTGTCATCATTCGCACCAACGAAATTAAAAGCTCCTTTAAACACGAATAATAATACGCCTAAGCCAAAAACAGTTCCCACGGCTAAAGTCAAAGATTTAATTTTATCCGCTTGCGAAACCTTATCCATGAATAATTTTTTCAAAGCAAGAATTGCCAAAATAGGTACACAAAGCTCTAATACAATTTGGATAGATGAAACAGCCCTAAACTTATCGTATAACGGGAAATAGTCGATCATGAAATCGGTGAGTGCACTGAAATTTTTACCCCACGATAAAACCAAAGAAACCAAAGAACCAATCAATAGCCACCATTTATGTTTTCCTTTTACTAAGAACAATCCTAAAACAAAAAGAAAAAATATTACAGCACCTAAATAAGCTGGCCCAGATGTACCAGGCTGGTCTCCCCAATATAAAGGCAAACCACTGACAAAATCTAAAGCACTAGATTTTGGTAATCCTTTGTCAATTAAATAATTAAAAGACTTCGAATCTTCGCCTAAGTTTTCTTGACTTGCACCTCCAAATAATCGTGGCACAAACAAATTCAATGATTCTGTAATACCATAGCTCCATTGAGTTATATATCCTTTACTTAGACCACCTGTATCTTCTTTAGCAGAACCATCTGGGTTTATGGTCAATTCACTCTTACCACGTGTACTCCAATCCGCATACTCTTTAGTCGCCATTAAGCTGGTAGCATTTGCCGCTATACCAAGAGTAACGGCCACTAACAAGATACCTACAGAAATGAAAAAATGCTTTATTTGTTTTTCCTTAATTGCATAAAATAAATACACCATACCCAAAACAAGCACAAGTAACATAAAGTAATACGTCATTTGATAATGATTGGCTGTAATTTCTAAAGCCATTGCCAAGGCCGCTAAAACAAACCCCCAAAGATATTTTTTCCTAAAAACAAGAACAATACCTGCCAAAAGAATTGGCAAATAGGCAATAGCATGAGCTTTTGAGTTGTGCCCTGCGCCTAATATAATAATAAGATATGTTGAAAAACCAAAAGCTAAAGCACCTACTATAGCTAATCGAAAATCAACTTTTAGGCAACAAAGTAGAATATAAAATCCAATAAAATAAAGAAAAAGATAATCAGCAGGTCTTGGTAAAAACCGAATTAAGCGGTCTAATTTTTTAATATAATTGTGAGGATAATTTGCCCCTAATTGATAAGTAGGCATACCACCGAATGCACTATTAGTCCAGTATGGTTCTTGGTCCTTCGATTTTCTAAAATCGTTCTGTTCCTTGGCCATACCAGTATACTGAGCAATATCATGCTGGTACATTACTTTACCTTGAAGCACAGGGCTGAAATATGCCAATGCAGCAATGATAAAAAATACAATCACAAAAAAATGGATGAAAAAGAATTTTAAGCCTTGCTTCATGTGCTAAATAAGTAGTGTTTTAGCAAAGATAACTAGTCTAGCTCTTCAAAATCAATGTATTCACCTACTTTTTCTGAATCGGCTTTTTTCTTTGAAGATTTTTTATTTATAATAACATCTCCAATATTTTCCTCATCTGAAGCACGTTGATTATCAAAAGCTTGCTTAAAATGCGATTCAGTTTTCTTCGCTGCGTAGCTTAAAATTTTTGGCGCAAATAACTTTACTAAAAATTTTAGTAAGTAATACACCAAAAGAATTATCAATATAGTTTTTAAAAAAGCCATTTTATTACTGCTTAAGTATATCAAAAATACAATTATCACGTTGTATAACTAGAATCATAATATTAAAATAAATATAAAATCGTGTTCATGAATAGTCTATTTGTCTACTCAAAATCATATCAATACGTACTAAACATTCTACTATTACTGCCTTTAGTTGGTATTTCTCAATATACAGATGTTATAAATTCTAACAGACCAGGTCTTTCGGTAAGTGCATACGCCGTTGGCAAAAATGTTGTTCAGGCAGAGTTAGGTGTATTCTATGAACAGCGTGATCACACTTTATTGAACACCCAATCTGATATTTGGGCGAGTGATATCTCATTACGTTACGGATTATTATTTGAACGATTAGAAATCAATTTTGAAGGTACTTTCCAAGATCAGGATATCACTTACACAAATTTTAATCTATTAGCTAAACGCAGAGATTTCTCAAGGAACCGATTGGGTCTGAAATATTTAATCTACGATCCATTTAAAAATCCTGAAGCGAATAAACCTAATTTATATAGCTGGAGAGCAAATAACAAATTTCAATTTAAAAATTTAATACCTGCAGTTTCTCTGTATGGTGGTGCCAATTTCGTACTTGGCGACAATCCTTTTTATGTTGGCGAACCAACATTATCATATCGAGGTATGATTGCTACTCAAAGTCGTATTACTCCAAGATTCGTACTAATAACAAATACTGCTTATGACCGTATTAGTTCTGATGATCCTGAGTTAAGTTATTTGATTTCTTTGTCTCACGCTTTTAGAAATCCTAAGTGGAGTGTATTTGTTGAGCACCAAGGTATACAAAGTGATAGATATGCCGATTTATTGATTAGAGGAGGTATTGCCCATTTACTGAAAGAAAACTTACAGTTAGATTTTAATATGGGAGCAAGTTTGAAAAATACACCTTCCCGAATTTTCATTGGACTAGGAGGTTCATATAGAATGGATTTTCATCAAGACAGCTTAATAGCAATTGAAGACCAAGAGGCTGATCAAAATGGTGGGGCCATTGATAAGGATGCCATGAAAAAAGAAAAAAAGAGAAAAGGTAATGGCCGCGGAGCTGAAGATATTGACCTTGGACCATCAAAAAAACAACTTAAAAAATTAAAGAAGGCAGAGAAGAAGAAAAAGAAAGAGAGTAGTGAAATAGACTTTTAAGACTTAAATTTCTAATCATTTTTCATTCTATACCCCTTTTCTGTTCTGATTAATATTCCTAATATTGACACTTCTAAAGAAGTTCAATGATCACACTACATGAAGCTAAATCAAAGCAAGACTTAAAACGCTTTGTAACCTTTCCATTTTCACTTTACATAAACAATAAGTTTTGGGTGCCACCCATTATTAATGATGAACTGGAAAGTTTTGATAAGAGCAAGAATCCTGTCTTTAAAGATGCTGAAGCTTGGTTTTTTCTTGCCTATGATGGGGATAAATTAGTAGGCCGTGTTGCCGCGGTAATAAATCAATTAGAAGTTAATCAACAGAATGTAAAAAAAATGCGTTTTGGATGGTTCGATTTTGTTGATGACCCTGCAGTGTCAAAAGCACTTTTAGACAAGGTGGCTGAAATTGGAAATCAACATAATTTAGAATACATGGAAGGCCCCGTAGGCTTTTCAAATTTAGACAAAGTAGGTGTTTTGGTAGAAGGTTTCGACCATATAGGAACTATGATTACTTGGTACAATCACTCTTATTACAAAGACCATTATGAAAATTTAGGATTTGTAAAAGAAAAGGAATACATGGAAAATAAGTTTCCAGCTAAAAACGCTGATCCGAAGCTTTTTTCAAAACTGAATGACTTAGTAAAAAGACGCTACGGATTAAAAGAGGTCAACTTCACAAAAACTAAAGAGGTAATGCCATTGGCAGATGAAATGTTCGACTTGTTCAATGAAACTTATGCCAGTCTTTCTTCATTCGTACCTATTACTGAAATACAAAAAGCTTATTTCAAGAAAAAATATATAAGTTTCATAAATCCTGAATATATAAAATTCATAAAAGACAAGGAAGATAAATTAATTGCTTTTGCCATTGTAATGCCTTCATTTTCTGAGGCGTTACAGAAAGCAAACGGTAAATTATTTCCCTTTGGCTTATATCACCTTTTAAAAGCTAAAAAGAATAGTAAAGATGTTATTTTTTATCTTGTAGGCATACATCCTGAATATCAAAATAAAGGGGTAACAGCGGTAATTTTTAATGAGTATTATAAAACATTTACCGAAAAAGGTATTGATATGTGTTATAGAACTCCAGAACTTGAAGAAAACCTAGCTATTAAACAAATGTGGAAACATTTCGACCCAGTGATTTACAAACGCAGAAGAACGTATAAGAAATCACTTAGTTAAATTCAAATAAAAAGCCCCGATTCAAATTTGAATCGGGGCTTTTAAATTATAATGACCTGAGATTACTCTCCCATTGCCGCTGCAACTGCAGCAGAAAGCCTCTTGTACGTTCCATTTTGCAAACGCTCACGAATAGATGAAAAAGCTGTTAAAGTTTCTTCAACATCCTGTAAAGTATGTGTAGCAGTTGGTATTAAACGCAGTAAAATAAGTCCTTTTGGAATTACCGGATACACTACTATCGAGCAGAAAATACCATGATTTTCACGTAAGTCTTTTACCAATGCCATTGCCTCAGGTATACTTCCATTCAAGTATACAGGTGTAACACAACTTGTAGTTGTACCTATATCAAATCCATTTTCCTTTAATCCATTTTGAAGTGCATTTACGTTCTCCCAAAGTTTAGCTTTTAGCTCTGGTTGTGTACGTAACATATCTAAACGCTTCAATGCTCCTTTCACATAAACCATAGGTAATGATTTAGCGAACATTTGAGAACGTAAATTATATTTTAAGTAATCAATAATTCCCTGATCTGCAGCTACGAAAGCACCTATACTAGCCATTGATTTAGCAAAGGTTGCCAAATAAACGTCAATACCGTCTTGCACTCCTTGCTCCTGACCTGCTCCTGCACCTGTCTTTCCTAAAGTTCCAAATCCATGAGCATCATCAACTAACAAACGGAAATTAAATTTCTCTTTTAAGGCAACAATCTCTTTAAGAATACCTTGTTCGCCACGCATTCCAAAAACACCTTCTGAAATAACTAAAATACCTCCTCCAGTTTGTTCTGCCATTTTAGTAGCACGTTCTAGGTTCTTTTCAAGACTTTCTGGATTGTTGTGAACAAATGTGAATCGTTTGCCCATATGTAAACGTACGCCATCAATAATACAAGCGTGACAATCTACATCATAAACAATAATATCATCTTTAGTTACAAGTGCGTCAATTACAGACATAAAACCTTGGTAACCAAAATTTAATAAGTAAGCGGCTTCCTTTTCTACAAAAGCAGCACATTCTTGCTCTAATTGTTCATGAAATTCAGTATGGCCACTCATCATTCTTGCACCCATTGGGTATGCAGCACCAAATTCTGCTGCAGCATCACCATCAACCTTTTTTATTTCAGGTAGATTTGCCAATCCTAAATAATCATTGATACTCCAGGTAATAACATCTTTACCCTGAAATTTCATTCTATTAGAAATAGGACCTTCTAGTTTAGGGAAAACGAAATAGCCTTCAGCTTGTGAAGCCCATTTACCCAAAGGACCTTTATTCTCTATAATTCTTTCAAATAAGTCTCTCATTGCTTAATTCAGTTCTGTCTACAAAAGTAAATAATTTTGATTAGTTAACATAAATTATTTACAATGCAAAAAAGTGGGCTATAAACCCACTTTTTCGAAAATATGTACTTAATATTATTTTATAAATTGAATCTCTTGTGTTTCCTCTACAGTATTTGTGTTTAAGAAACCTTGATCTTCCATCCATTGATCACTATATATTTTACTCATATATCGCGAACCATGATCAGGAAAAATAGCAACAACATTGCTATTTTTATCGAACGTATTTAATTCATTCAATTGTTTAATAGCCTGCATTACAGCACCACTAGTGTAACCGACAAAAATACCTTCTGTTCTAGAAATTTCTCTAGCCGTATGTGCACTTTCAGCATCAGTAACCTTTATAAACTCATCTATAATTGAAAAATCGGTCGCCCCTGGAATCAAATTTTTACCTAAACCTTCAATACGGTAAGGGTAAATCTCATTAGTGTCTAATTTTCCAGTTTCATGATACTTCTTCAATACAGAGCCAAAAGCATCAACACCAATAACTTTAATATTAGGGTTTTGCTCTTTTAGGTAACGTGCTGTACCAGAAATAGTACCACCTGTTCCACTACACGCAATTAAATGAGTTATTTGTCCACCAGTTTGTTCCCAAATTTCAGGACCCGTTGATTTATAATGCGCATCCATATTCAATTTATTGAAATACTGATTGATATAGATGGAGCCTTTTGTTTCTTTATGTAATCTTTTTGCTACTTCGTAATAAGACCTCGGATCATCAGCACTTACATGCGCCGGACACACATATACCTTAGCACCCATTGAGCGAAGCATATCAATTTTATCTGGAGATGATTTTGAACTTACTGCCAAAATACAGTCGTAACCTTTAACGATACTAGCCATAGCAATACTAAAACCAGTATTACCAGAAGTTGTCTCAATAATGGTACTACCTTCAGTAAGTAAACCTGCTTTTTCTGCTTGTTCAATTATATGAATCGCAATTCTATCTTTAGAAGAATGACCTGGATTAAAAGCCTCGACCTTTGCGTAAAAATTACCGGTTAGACCTTCAGCAATTTTATTCAATTTAACTAGTGGCGTATTACCTACTAGCTC
This sequence comes from uncultured Maribacter sp., assembly GCA_963975675.1. Taxonomy (GTDB): domain Bacteria; phylum Bacteroidota; class Bacteroidia; order Flavobacteriales; family Flavobacteriaceae; genus Maribacter. The sequence goes on from CAXBIJ010000030.1 coordinate 7,279, forward strand.
TAATATATTGTTGTAAGCCCTGATCTCATTTTTCATAAGGGGGGGTCAATGTTTAGTTATTTCTAAAAACGAAATTTGTTAAAATTTCTGATGCAAAGCTACTATTTTTTTTCAACTATGCGATTTTTCCTTCTAAATCTAAAAGAAAAGCGTATTCTTTGGCAACTTCACGCAAAGATTCGAACCTTCCAGAAGCACCTCCATGGCCAGCCTCCATATTGGTATTAAGTAGTAATTGATGATTATCCGTTTTTAAATCCCTCAATTTGGCTACCCATTTAGCAGGTTCAAAATATTGCACTTGAGAATCATGCAAACCAGTAGTCACCAACATATTTGGATATTCTTGTGCAATTACATTATCATATGGTGAATACGACTTCATATAATCATAATACTCCTTTTCATTAGGATTTCCCCATTCATCATACTCACCAGTTGTTAGAGGAATAGAATCATCTAACATGGTAGTTACTACATCAACGAAAGGTACCGCTGCAATTATTCCCTTATAAATATTAGGCTGCATATTAATAACAGCTCCCATAAGCAAGCCACCTGCCGACCCCCCCATAGCATATAAATGCTGAGCACTGGTCATTTTTTGTTCAATTAAAAATTTAGAGCAATCAATAAAATCGGTAAAGGTGTTTATCTTTTGTAATAGTTTACCATTGTCATACCATCTTCGCCCTAAATACTCCCCGCCTCTTATATGTGCAATAGCGTAAACAAAACCACGATCCAGTAGGCTTAAACGAACACTGGAAAAATAGGGATCTATAGTTGCGCCATAAGAACCATATGCATATTGTAACAAAGGGGTGTTTTCATCTAAGACCGTATCTTTTCTATAGACCAAGGACATTGGTATCTTTTCGCCATCACGAGCTGTAGCCCACAAACGAAGTTCTTTATAGTTTTCCTTGTCAAACATACCACCAAGCACTTCTTGCTCTTTCTTGATATCTTTCTCTTTGGTACGCATATTAAAATCAATAACCGAACTAGGTGTTGACATTGAATTATATGAATACCTTAAAATTTCGGTATCAAAATCAGGATTACTACCTACATAGGCAGTATATGTTTCACTTTGAAATGGCAAAAAGTACTCCTCTGTACCATCCCATCTAATTATACGAATGTTATTAAGTCCGTTTTCACGCTCAGAAAGCACATAATATTCCATAAAAATATCGATATCTTCTAATAACACTTTTTCACGATGAGAAATAAATTCTTGCCAATGTTCAGACGTTGTTTTCTCTTCTGATGTGCGCATCAACTTAAAGTTCTCTGCCTTATCCTTATTTGTTAAGATGTAAAAACTATCCTCATAATGAAATATAGTATACTCTAGGCCTCTTTTTCGTGGAGAAAAAACCATAAACTCACCATCAGGATTGTCGGTAGGTAAAATTTGAAACTCAGAAGTCAATGTGCTAAACGAGCCTATAACTAAATACTTTTTCGACTTTGTACGATATATAAAAGTGCTGAATGTATCATCATCCTCGTGAAAAATTAGAACATCTTCAGAGGTAGGTGTCCCTAATTTATGCTTATAAATTTTATCAGAACGAAGTGTAACAGGGTCTTTTCTTGTATAAAACAAAGTCTTATTATCATTAGCCCATACTCCACCACCGGTCGTGTTTTCAATTTTATCATCTAAAATAACACCAGTTTCTAAATTTTTAATTTGTAAGGTATATTGTCTTCTTGAAACGGTATCTACACCAAAAGCAGCCAATTTATTATCAGGACTTATAGCAATGCCCCCAAGGCTAAAATAATCGTAACCTTTGGCCATATCATTACCATTAAACATTATCTCCTCAGTAGCTTCTAAACTGTGCTTAAATCTAGAATAAAGTGGATACTCCCCTCCTATTACATATCGAGTGCTATACCAATAATCATTCAATTTATAGGGCACAGAAGAATCATCTTCTTTAATTCTGCCTTTCATTTCTTGAAATAAGTTTTCTTGAAACTCTTTGGTATGCGCCGTTAGTGTTTCATAATATGAATTTTCAGCTTCTAAATATGAAATAACTTCTTTATTTTCCTTGTCATTAAGCCAATAATAATTATCCAACCGAACATCATCATGAATGATTAATTCTTTTTTTACTTTTTTCGCTATTGGCGGATATTTATGACTCATATCAAGTTCATTATTTAATAAGCATGCAAAAATAAGACTAATTCGCAGATCCTCTTTTAGAATACATAAAAACAAAAATGGGCTCCAATTTTATTATTTTTACAATCTAAATCTAAAAATTAAATTATGTTCGGAGATATGATGGGAATGATGGGGAAACTTAAAGAAACCCAACAAAAAGTAGAAGCCACCAAAAAAAGATTAGATACGGTTACTCTTGAAGAAAAATCTAACGACAATCTATTATCGGTAACTATTACTGCCAATAGACAGATAAAGAAAATATCAATAGATGACAGTCTTTTAGAAGACAAAGAACAATTAGAAGACTACCTCATCATGACATTAAACAAAGCCATACAAAACGCCACAAACGTTAATGAAGCAGAATTAGCGACTGTTGCAAAAGAAGGGATGCCCAATATACCTGGTATGGATTCGTTATTCAAATAACATTGTTAGGTTTTTTGCACTGCTTTAATATATTGCATATCATTAAGATACGTTCCTTAAAAATAATTAAAATGACAATTTATAAAGGTGCAGATAACTATTAATGATTATAGATTTTAAAGTTAAGAAATTCTTCTCGTATCAATTTAATGAATTATAGCGTGATTGATTCTTATGCACATTTAATATAACCAGTTTAAAGCAACTAGTCCAACTCCTTAATTATTTATACAGGTTATTAATCGAAACGTTACTAAAATGGAGCGTAATTATTATTTACCTTTAAGGATATGATAAAGATTGATAAAAAAAAAGACGGCAAATTTGCGTTCAAATTAAAATCTTCGAATGGTAAAACGTTGCTTAAAAGTGTTTCATTTTCCAGCAAAGAAGAATTAGATAAGACCTTAAAAGATTTTAAGGATTTAAAAGAAGCTAGAACAAAATTTTTTGAAAGAAAAACAAATACTGAAGGTAAATTCCTTGTAGAACTAAAAAACCAAAATGGTATGACGATAGGCTCTAGTGGACTTTACACTTCGGAGGCAGGTATGGAGAACGGAATTTTAAATATTTCGAATAGTCTTGAGTTAGGTCTTCAATAAATTTAAAACGCAGCCAATTGCTTTAATAATACATCGTGCATTGCATCTGTATAGTCTAAATGAGTTACCATTCGTAGTTTACCTTGACCCATACCAATTATCAAGATATCCTTTTCCTTAAGCTTATTAACAAAAATATCGCTAGTCATATAAAATTCATCTATTTCAAATATGACAATATTCGTCTCTATCGGCTCTACCTTTTTTATAAATGATTTAGCCAACAATGCTGCCCCAATTTCTTTCGCTTTTTTATGATCTTCTACTAATCGTTCGATATGATTATCTAAGGCGTAAATAGCCGCAGCCGCTAAAAATCCTGATTGACGCATTCCACCACCAAAAATTTTTCGAATTCGAATGGCCTTATCCAAGTGCTCTTTGGTTCCCAATAACAATGAGCCAACTGGGCAACCAAGACCTTTACTTAAACATACACTAATAGTGTCAAATAGCTGACCGTATTGAAGTGCAGTCTCATTCTTTTCTACCATGGCATTCCATATACGCGCACCATCTAGATGGAAACCTAAATGGTGTTCATTGCAAACTTTCTTTATTTTCTCAAGTTCTTGAAAATCCCAACAGGTTCCGCCGCCTTTATTTGCTGTATTCTCTACACAAACCAAGGTAGTCAACGGACTATGATAAAAGTCTGGTGGGTTTATAACCGATTCTACTTGAGCAGCGGTCATAGTGCCTCTACTACCATCTACCAATCTACAAGAAACACCGCTATTAAAACTTACACCACCACCTTCATAATTATAGATATGGGCATATTTATCACAAATAAGCTGTTCCCCAGGTTGTGTATGTAATTTTATTGCCGTCTGGTTGGTCATTGTACCACTTGGAAAAAATAAAGCAGATTCCATTCCAAAAAGCTTTGCAACTTTTTCTTCTAAAGCATTTACTGTAGGGTCTTCTTTAAAAACATCATCACCTACAACTGCCGACATCATAGCATCTAACATGCCAGGTGTTGGTTTTGTTACTGTGTCACTTATAAGATTTATTTGCATTACAATCTTGTATATTTAGATTAGTGAAAACAACCCATTCCTATAGGAGAACCATCAGGAATTTTAGGTGAAGGTATCACTTTGAACAATTCTGGATGCTCATTAAATTCTTTTATTCTTTTTATCATCTCAGCATGTATAGCATTGTTTCCTGAATCTTTGACTAACTGAAAACTCAACTCTTTCAATTTCTGAGATGCAATAGCATTTACCTGCGGATGTACTTCTGTATGACCTGCTAAATTCATGATATGAAATAGTACTCTAAAATTAATGGTTGTTTGAGCTTCATTTAAATAGGCATCTTTATGCTTTTTATTAATTGTAGCCGAAATTAACTCATTAATAACCTCTTCTAACCCTAGATTATTTACATCAATTGCCTTTTGCTGAATAAGTCTCGAAGCCCTCTCTGGATGTAATAAAAATAATAAAGTCATATCAGATGCTGTTTCTACTGCTGATAAAGCATCGAAAGAAACACCTGTTTTTCCATTTATCGATTCTCGAGTTCTTGGCGTTCCAAAAGCTCGAGGAGGAAACAAACTCAATTTCTCTTTTGGTATCGCAATTTCGCCTGCGTCTAAAGTTTTTAAAACGCTTTTTAGCGCTTCTTGCTGCAGCGTCTTATCCGCAATGACAACAGTTTGTTGCCCGTCGCCTTTAACTGCGTAATTATATTCTAAACCTCCAATAATTTTAGCTACCCCTTCTGTTTGATATCTATGAAAGAAATAAAGTGGCACAAAAACATCTTCTAAAACGGAAAATGGAGTACCATTTTGAATATTATCTACAGAAAAATTAGTGATTGCGATTTTACGAATTTTCAGCATCTCATCCAATTCCTTGCTAACACTTGTACCATTATCCCATAAATGAGCTAATACATGAGCACTGCCTAGAGGTCGAGCATCTTGATCAGTAATGTAACGAAGACCGTCGGTTTTCGCTTTATCCAAAATAGCATTCAAACCTTTCTTTTCATCTTCTTTAGAAAAATTTTGATATGAGTAAGCAACCATCACTTTATCCCAATCGCCTATTCCTATTTCATAAGCTTTTGAGAAATCAATTTCCCCATTAACTAATGAGAACTGCGGGTGAGGATAATCCATAACCGATGATTTTCCGGTAGTGCTAGCGGCATAGTTATGAGCAAACCCAAGGGTATGTCCTATTTCATGGGCAGACAATTGACGAATTCGTGCAATCGCCATATCTAACATTGGCTGGTAATTATCATCGCGCTCAGCAAAAGGTTTATTCATTAAAGCCTGTGCTATTAAAAAGTCTTGTCGTATACGTAAACTACCAAGACTAACATGTCCTTTTATAATTTCACCTGTTCTTGGATCAGTGATACTACTACCATAGCTCCATCCTCTTGTAGATCGATGAACCCATTGAATTACATTGTACCGTACATCTAAAGGATCTACATCATCTGGCAACATGATGAGTTGAAAAGCATCTTTGTACCCTATTGCTTCGAACGCTTGGTTCCACCAACGACCACCTTCTAAAAGTGCAGACCTTACAGGTTCTGGTGTTCCGTTATCTAAATAGTAAATTATAGGTTCTACTGCTTCACTAATTTCTTGATTAGGGTTCTTTTTTGCTAATCGATGTCTTGTAATAAATTGTTTAAGTATTGGAGACTCAACGGGTGTAGCATAATCATAATAAGAAAAAGCATTCGAACCACTTCTTGGATCAAATTTTCTCTTTTCAAAATTATCATCTGGTAATTCTATAAATGAATGATGTTCGGCCACAGTCACCAAACTTGCATTAGGTGTAACGCTTGTAATATAATTACCTGTAGGCTCTCCTTTAAATGTCATTGTAACATCGAACTCTACATTTTTAGGAAAAGCCTTTGTTCTATCTAAGGCAAATGCACTTTTAGATTTATCTAAACTATATGATCCTTGCTGGGTACGTTTTAATCTTTCAGAAACTCCATGGGCATCTTGCATTAAAAAATCGGTTATATCAATAATATATACTCCATTTTTCTCCTCTTCAATAGGAAAACCAAATAAAACAGACTTAGCAAATGCCTGTTCTACAGATTTACGTTCCAAAACATTATCAGTTATGGCCCTATATTTTAAATTCGGTTGTACTAGTAGTAACTTATTACCCGCCTTTTTAAAGAAAACAACTTGTTCATTACCCAATTGCCCTCGATCTAAACCTATATCATTGCTTCCAATACCACTACTTAAGGAGTATACATATAAAAATTCTTTGTTTAAATCATTCACCTCTAGATAGATTTTATCCTGACTTCCATCATAATAAAAATCATAAAGACCTTCATATTTTACAAAGTCTTTCTTCTTATTACTGAACTGAGCAGATATCATATTAAAGGATAGCAATGTAAATGCTACGAGGAGTACATAATATTTTTTCATTCTCTTTAAATTTCTCCTAAAAGTATATAAAATCTAAGTAAGGAGAAAACCAAGGTACACTCAAGATTATTAATATTATTCTTGTTAAAAAAGCTGTCAAATTATTATAGAATAGGGAAAATATTTAAAGATTATTATGAATATTATAGCAGTCATTTACATTTTATCATGTATCTTTTAAGAAAACTATGTCTATGGCCAACATTGAAAATCAAATCTTTTCTTCTTATCAAAAAAACCCAGAATTATATGATGAAATATATGATAGTGAAGGAAAAATTAAAGAGGTGTATCAAAAATTATTTGATATATATGGTGAACATTCAATAAGTGATTATGTAAACCTAAATTCGAAAGCGAAATCCTCTTTTTTCAATCAAGGAATTACTTTTCAAGTTTATGGTGACAATGATGTTCAAGAGAAAATTTTTCCTTTTGATTTGTTTCCGCGCATCATAGATTCTAATGATTGGGATATTATAGAACGAGGTTCTATTCAAAGAAGTAAGGCTTTAAATTTATTTCTATGGGATATTTATCACGATAAAAAGATATTGAAAGATAAAGTGGTACCAATTGATTTAATAACCTCCTCTGCCAATTACTTAGACCAAATGAACGGAGTTAACCCTCCTGGTGGCATATATAATCATATATCAGGTACCGATGTCATTAAACATAAAGATGGTAAGTATTATGTTTTAGAAGATAATATTAGATGTCCGTCTGGGGTAAGCTATGTTATCTGTAATCGTACCGCTCTCAAAAAAGCATTATTCGGAGTTTTTAATCATTACCAAACCCATACAGTAACCAATTATGCTGAAAACCTATTAGAACTTTTAGAATCAGTAAAACCTAAAGGAGTAGATATCCCAAACGTTGTGGTTATAACACCTGGTATGTATAATTCTGCCTTTTATGAACATTCTTACCTAGCAAAAACAATGGGTGTAGAATTAGTAGAGGGTCGTGATCTTTTCGTAGAAAACGATTTTGTTTATATGAAAACTATAAAAGGTCCTGAAAAAGTTGATGTCATCTACAGACGAATTGATGACCAATTTATTGATCCTTTAGAATTTAGACCAGATTCCGCACTTGGTGTACCAGGCTTATTTGCTGCATATAAAAAGGGGAATGTGACATTGGCAAACGCACCTGGTACAGGCGTAGCAGATGACAAGGCAGTTTATACCTATATGCCTCAGATTATAAAATACTATTTAAATGAAGAACCTATATTAAATAATGTACACACCTATCACTGCAGCAGGCCAGATGAATTGAAATATGTACTCGAACACATTCATGAACTTGTAATTAAACCAGTAGATGAGGCAGGTGGCTACGGAATTTCTATTGGAAATACATTAACCAAAGAAGAAATAGAAAAGGTTAAACTTGAAATTAAGGAGAGTCCAAGAAAATATGTGGCGCAACCAATAATGTCACTTAGTGTTCATCCTACGTATATCGATGAAACAGAATCCTTTGAACAGCGACATGTAGATTTAAGAACTTTCACAATATTAGGAAAAGACAAAGAATTTGTGCTTAAAGGAGGACTCACACGTGTTGCTTTGAAAAGAGGTAATCTAATTGTAAACTCCTCACAAGGAGGTGGTTCTAAAGATACCTGGGTACTAAAAAAATAATAAAAAATATATGCTAGCAAGAGTAGCCAATAATTTATTCTGGATGGGGCGTTACATTGAACGTTCTGAACATATTGCACGTTATATGAATGTGAATTACTTTTCATCTTTAGATGCACCAAATATAAAATCACAAGATAGGCAGTTTGTTTTACGATCCATGTTGTTTATGCTTGGTGATCCCGAAAAAGATGATGCCAAAATATTGAAAGAAGAAGATGTACTTTTTAGCATTGGTTTAGATATCGATAACCCATTTTCTATAATTAGCACAGTAAAACTTGCTAGAGAAAACGCCAATAGCGCACGTGATTTAATATCAACCGAGTTATATGAAGCTATAAACAAGTTTTATCATTTTGTACTTAATTATCCAAAAGGTGTCTTTGTTAAAAATGGTCTTCATGATTTCACAAGTAATGTTGCCGAGATGACCGCAATATTGAGAGGAAAAATTAGAGGAACCTTGTTGCATGATTCTGTATACGCCATTATTATGATGGGTATAAATATCGAAAGAGCAACCCAGATTACACGAATGATCAACTCCAAATACAACGATGCATTATTATCGCAAGGTACTTATGGAGATAAGTTTAGTAAAAGTTTTGAATGGACTACCCTATTGAAATGCGCAGAATCTTATGATATGATGCGTAGGTTTTACAAAAAGACACCAACAAGTATTTCTACTTTAGAGTTTTTAATTCTGAATCCAAATTGCCCTAGATCTGTAATGAATTCTTTAAATCAGTTTAATGAACATGTACGCATGCTTAATCCTGAAAAAAGGTATGATAAAGAATCTACAAGATTTTTAATAGGTCGGGTTCGTGCTGAATATGAATTCAAATATATAGAAGAGATAGAAGATGATATTAAAGCTTTTATTGAAAATATATTAGAAAGTTTAGTAAAAATAAGCGATAAGGTTGATGAAGAATTTTTTCACTATTAAGACCTTTAATTAAGGTATCTTTGGCTACTATGTCAAATGAATACAAAATCACTTATAAGACTGAAAACACCTATGATAATTGGGTTAATAATGCCTATTGGCAATTCTTAATTATACCAATGGAAAACAGTACTCAACATGATATCAATGTTGAGTTTTCCAATTCATTATTTGCAGAAAATGATTACTCTATAAATGGATTTGGATTCAAAACTATTCGTGTTCATCCAAAAATCAAATTCAAGCAAATAAATTTTGAGGCACAATTTACTTTTAAAAAAGATGATATAGATCCTTTTGATTTTCCGTTAGATTTAGATGATACCTTAGCGAATGAAAGAATAAAAGAACTAGATTTCAAAATAGACTTTGAATCTTTTTTAAAAAAAACCCCGCTAACATCATTACCTGAAGGCACATCAACTAATTTTGAATTTAATTCAACAAGTTCCATTTTTGAAAACCTTCAGAGTTTAAATGACTGGACTTTTAATCATATCCAATTTAAAGCAGGTGTAACTCAAGTAGATACCGAATTAAAGGATGTTATTGCTTCACGACAAGGGGTATGTCAAGATTTCACCCATCTTTTTTGCGCAATGTCTAGAAAGAATGGAATACCTGCGCGCTATGTTTCAGGATATTTGAATCAAGAACACGGTCTTATAGGAGATTCGCAAATGCATGCATGGGCAGAAGTTTACATTCCGTTGGTTGGATGGAAAGGCTTTGACCCAACCAATAATATCATGGCCAATACAAACCATATAAAGGTATGCCATGGTAAAGATTATAAAGATTGTTCTCCACTAAAAGGAATCATTTATTCACAGGGACAAAACAAAACTAAATATAGTGTAAAAGTGCAAAGTCAACAGCAGTAAAATAACTTTCCAGTTTACTCAAAAGAGTATTATTTTTACCAAAATTTAATTATATGAACGTAAGTACAGACCACTACAAAGGTCTTATAGATCGCCTTGGTGCGTTGAGGAGGTATCT
>CAXBIJ010000031.1:0-17505 GCA_963975675.1 uncultured Maribacter sp.
AACATTATATTACTAACTCCAATTATGCCCGATAATAATACCAGCACACCTACAAAATAAGCGACCCAACGCAGTGCCCCAAACAAGCTTTCTACTCTGTTAAATTGTTCATATAAATCAAAATAGCCTACAGCGCGCTTATCATCTGGATGTATTTTTCTTTTCTCTTTCACTACACCTACAATCTTTTCTTTCAAGTTTGAAATTGAACTACCATCTTTAGCCGTAATTGCCATCCAACCTACATCATTACCCATATTAAATGCTTGTGAGAAAGCAGTAAATGGAACGAATATTTCCTTTTGTCCTTCCTCACCTCCACCGTCACTTTTCTTTTGATAGGTACCAACCACCATAAAATTTACCCCTTGAATTTTTACATACGTACCCAAAACTACCTCGCCTAGTTTATATAATTCATTTTTTACACCATCACCAATAACCGCTATTTTACGCTTGTCTTCAATATCATTTTGATTCAGAAACCTACCCGAGGTAATTGTCATTGGTTCTTGCCGTATAATCTGAGGGTAATCACCATACACATTGAACGCACCTGTTTTTAATCCCCGAACAACATTATTAGCACCTCCAAAACCACCTAGTTGATTACGAGGAGATATAAACCGAAGGTTTGGTACATTATCATTAATTGCTTGAACATCTTCTAATTTAAAGCTAAAGCGCCTTCCTTTCGGCAAGCCTTTATAGGGTATGGTGGTATTTCTTGACCACATAAACATAGTATTGGTAGCTATATCTCCAAAATCTGCCCGTATTCCATTTTCCAAACCTTTACCTGCAGCAAGAAGTATGATAAGAATGAAAATGCCCCACCCTACACCAAAAGAAGTAGCCAGTGTTCTAAAAACATTACTGGATAAAACTTCTAAAATTTCTTTCCAACGATCCTTGTTGAACATGGTTTTACTTTGTTAATTAATAGTGTACGGAGTGATATATAAATCATTCAATCCTTATACAATATAAAATAGTACTTACTCGTCTCTTAAAGCCTCAATCACATGAATTTTTGCTGCCCTCCAAGCAGGAAAAAATCCGGCTATGGCACCTGCAAAAATCAATACAAAAACAGTAGTAAGTGCAACGTTAAAATTCACTGACGGATTCAATATATAGTCAACCTCTACTTGAGGACCTACAATCTCTAACAACCCCATACTTAATATGAGTCCGGCGAAGCCTGCAATTGCAGTTATAAAAATGGCCTCGTGTAAAATCATCCCTACTATCGACCATGGTTTCGCCCCTAATGCCTTTCGGATACCGATTTCTCTGGTTCGTTCTTTTACTACTATCAGCATAATATTACTTACTCCTACAATACCAGCAATAATTGTACACACACCTACGAACCAAAAGAAAAATTTGATTCCACCCATTAGAGAATAGAACCGTTTAGCTTCTTCCATTGGATTATATACCTGTATAGCACTAGTATCGTCTGGAGAAATTGTATTTGCTTTTTGAAGATATGTTTTGATGTCATTTTTGAATTTGACAGATTGTGCAACTGCTGCCTCAAAATCATCTACCGGAGGCAATGTATAGGATAAATTATTAAGATGGTCTGCGCCATTAAAAACTTGCTGTGCTGTACTAACGGGAATATAAATTCGGTCCTCTTCACGTTCACCTCCAATATCACCATAGACCCCCACAATTTTAAAAGAGATACCAGATATATCTAAAAACTCTCCAACAGGGCTTTCCAGTTCTTTAAATACTTCGCGATTTATCTTATTGCTGATAATGGCCACCTTTGCCCTTGAATCTTCGTCTTGTTGATTCAAAAATCTACCTTGTGAAATAAATTCGTTTTCTATGAATTGAAATTGATGAGAAACCCCTTGCACATTATATGCTAAAGATTCATTACCGTAGTTGACAAATGAATTTCTTACGAATAGCCTTGGAGACTTATTCTCTATTTGATCTTCTAATAAAACTGCTGCAAACTCATAATTTTCATTTCTTAATTGAATAGTTCTACCAGGGTTCATCCCTTTATATTCAATTGTAGTTACACCAGGCCAAACCCAAACACTAGTTGCTGCATCTTGTTCAAATTCTTTAGCAATACCATTTTGCATGCCTTGGCCGAAACCCAATAAAATAACCAAAATAAAAATTCCTGAAGCGACTGAAAGTCCAGTGAGGAAGGTTCGCAGTTTATTTTTGCGAATAGTATCGAAGATTTCCTGCCAACGTTCTAGATCGAACATAAGATGATTGATTGGTTTGATTGATGAATGCAATACAAGTATCACACAATTATAAGACTAACCAAACCGTAGAATGTTACACTATTTAGGTGAAAATTATAAAAATCTACCTAAGGCCGCATTTTCCTGTAGATAAAATAGAATAATCCGCCGACCAAAACATAGGGTATGGCCATCAAATAAACAATACCATTATTTATACCTTCAGCGGCTTTACCTGTCGATTCACTTTCCAATACCGCTCTGCACATTGCACATTGTGCTTCGGCATCCAATGGCACCATCATCATTGAAGCTATAAGTATAAATATGATTCTTTTAGTATGCATAGTAAGGAGATATCATTAAGTAAACTACAACACCAGTAACAGCAACATAAAACCAAACAGGAAAAGTGTATTTTGCCAATGCTCTATGCTTTTCGAATTTCTTTAAATATGCCATTGCATACGTACGTAACACAAGAGGTATTAATGCAATAGATAAGGCAATATGTGTTATTAATATAAAATAATACACATAACGAATAACACCTTCACCACCAAAAGAAGTAGAATCTGAAGTCATATGATATGCGATATACATCACTAGAAACAATAAAGACAAAGCAATGTTGGTTGTCATTAATTGTTGATGAAGTTTCTTCTTACCTGTTTTTATTGCCCATACAGCGACCAACAATAAAACAGCCGTAACCCCATTAATAGTAGCATAAATTGGAGGCAAGAATGACAATGGTTCTACATTAGGAATTTTAACCCCAAAAAGTATTGCAACCACCACAGGAATAACAATTGAAACTACCGTTATCAATCGATTAAATTTTCGTTCGTCTAACACGTTCGCTTGCATATTTACACCTTACTCGTTTAACAATTTTTGAATATCAATTTTTAAAATACTTATCTCTTCGGTTTCGCCATGTTCATTAGCCCCATCTTCCTCTAAAATAGCACCTCTATAGTAGACGATAGGATTACCAAATTCATCGATTCTAGATCTTAAATAGCCTTCCTTATCGACTAAAGCAAACAACCCTGAATGTTCAAAACCACCTGGAACATCTGGCATTTCAGCTGCAAATATATTAAAACCTGCATTGGCTAATTGATACACAGCTTCCTTATCACCTGTCAATAAATTCCAACCAGAATTTTGAATTTTATATTTCTCTGCATAGGCTCTTAAAACCTGTGGTGTATCAAAGTCTGGAGTGATACTAAATGATGCAATACCAAAATTTTCATTTCCTTTAAATTGTCTTTGAACATCGACTAGGTTAGTGGTCATTACAGGACATATACTAGGGCATCTCGTAAAAAAGAAATCAACTACATATACTTTACCCAAATAGTCCTTATCACTGACTAAAATACTGTCTTGATTGATGAATTCAAAAGAAGGTACTTTTCGCTTTTTACTATCTAGTAAAATATACCCCAACTTCTCATTTTGAACAGATATATTTAAGCGATCGTTCTCGACAACCGTATGAGTCGATAATCTTTCTACTATTCGTGGAATAACAATTATTCCGAAAATCAGAACTATTAATGAAACCCAGACATACGTATACTTCTTATTCATTATTCAGTTCTTTCGGTATTGTTCTTTTTTAACGCCAGACGATATTCTGCTAAAACAATTTTTATATCATCTATCATTTTATTATTCAAATCAGCAACAGAATTTGAATTAAAACCATATTTAGTGCCTTCATCCTCATCTTTAGTCCTACCTCTAAGCTTTAAATCTTTATCAATTATAAAAACATAGGGTGTTCCCAATTTATCATCTAATTGAATATCTGATTTAAGACTAGAATATAGATTATTTATTTCTTCTTGAGTTCCAAATACGAAATTCCACTTATCAATTTCAGATAAGGTTGCCAACTCCTTTTTAATCTCCTCTACTTTATCCTCAGAACCTAGTGACACGACCATGACAAACTGAAAATCATTAAATTCATGAAATCGTTTATAAATTTTTTGGTTAAGATTAAATGCGTTTCCTTTTCTCGAATCTACATTTGTTCCTAAGAAACCTAAAATGCTTATTTTATCTTTAAATCTCACCTCTTTTGAAAAATCTATTTCCTTCACATTTTCAGTAAGCACTGGTAATTTACCGAAGTTATTAACTCCTGAAGCAAAGAATAGATAGGCAACGATTGGAAGCACAAACAAGACAATAAGAACAAAGGTCTTTTTCATAATTCAAGAAGAAAATTTATTGGTCAAATTAGTAACCTTGATTGAAAAACTATTAAAATAAAAACTATACAAAAATAAAAAAGACGGTTATAAAACCGTCTTTTAATTCTGTTAATTCTAGCTTAGAAATTCCAGGCCACAAAGCCATCTTTATATATGTTGTATATATAATCTGCTTCAACCAATAGAATAAATACTAAATACAAGACTAAGAATATTGGTGTCCAAACTATAGCTCTTCTTAAGGCAGACTTTTCGTCGCGTAAGTGCATAAAGTCCCAAGCAATATAATATGCCTTAACCAAGGTAAGTATAATGAATATCCAATTCAACAACTTCATTCCTAATACATGTGTATCGGTTAAAGCATGTGGCTTAATAATACCCAAGGCAACCTCTACTGCAGTAATTATGGTCAAGAAAACTAATACTCCCCAGATTTTCTGTGTGTTAGATTTGAACTTTACAAGTCCTCTAAAAATTTCTAATTTATGTCCGTGTGCCATTTTACTATAATCTATTAAATAAATCTATCGTAATTCTTCAATCTTTTTGTAAGATTAAACCAAGTAGAAAAAGGTAAATACAAATACCCATACTAAATCTACAAAGTGCCAGTACAATCCAATCTTCTCAACCATTTCATAATGCCCCCTTCGTTCATACGTACCAAGGATAACATTAAAAAATATGATGATATTAATAATCACACCAGAAAAAACGTGAAAACCGTGAAAACCTGTTATAAAGAAGAAAAAATCAGCAAATAACCTACTGCCGTACTCATTATGAATTAAGTTGGCACCTTCAACAACTTGTGTTGCATCTGCTAATTTCGTTAATGAAGCTTGTCTATCTAAAAGGGTTTTCTCTCCTTCTTCATTTATTAATTCTGTTCTAATCAAAATATTAGGATCAGCCTTAAAGCCTTCAACCACCTCTTCTAAAGAAAAGCTTGTTAAAGTTGATTCTTTAAAGAACCACAGACCATTTTTTCTTTCATGGATAACTCTTTCTCCTGGTATTGTAACAGCGAAATCTGACAATGAAGCTCTTTCTCCACTATCTGCTTTTACGAATTGCAAGATTCTACCCCCTTTAGTTTCTAGAGCGCCATGATCACCTTTGATAAAAGTTCCCCATTCCCAAGCTTGAGAACCTACGAAGATTGCACCTCCAATAATGGTAGCGAACATATACCAAATAACTGCATTTTGCTTCATCTTATGACCAGCATCAACAGCTAATACCATAGTCACCGATGACATAATCAATATAAAGGTCATGAAGGCAACATAAATCATGGGGTAATTACCATGAAAAAATGGAACGTGGGTAAATACCTCATCGGCAATTGGCCATGTTTCTATAAATTTAAATCTTGAAAAGCCGTAAGCTGCTAAAAATCCTGAGAAAGTTAACGCATCCGACACAAGGAAAAACCACATCATTAACTTACCGTAGCTTGCTCCTAAGGGTTGATTTCCTCCACCCCATACGCTTGTTTCCGTTCCCGTTGTCACCGTAGAATCCATATACTGATTATCGTTTTAATAAAACTTTAGCAAATTTACATTTTTTTGAACTATATAAAAGCGCAATTTGAGTCAAAACTTATTTTGAGACACTTTTTATTTAACAAAGGTCATAAATATCACCAAATAGACCCATAACAAATCTAAAAAATGCCAAAAAGTAGCTCCTAAGGTAACTCCTAAATAATTCTCTTTATTGTATTTTCCTTTACTTTGGTTATACACCACGACCAAAAGAGAGATTATACCCGCTACGACATGTACAATATGCACCATGGCAATTAGAAAAACATAAGACATTTTAATACTACTTGTTGGGCCTGTAAAATAATATCCTTGTGCTACCATTTCTGAAAAACCAGAGAATTGAAGTACTATAAAAACGATACCAAGCACGAAAGTTATCCACAACCAAAGAGTACCCTTACTAGACTGCCCTTCTTTAATAGCGTTTTTTGCCAACATATAACAAAAGCTACTAATAATAATGACAATAGTGCTATATATAAAAAACTGTGGCAAAGCTACATCGCTAGACCAATCTTCTCTTGAACTACTTACTATATAAGCACTGGTCCAACCAGCAAAACCCATTAACAAACTCACGATACCAAACCATAGCATCATTTTTTTTGCCCTAGCATTTTTCTCTTCCTCTGTTCCTTGTGTCAAATCCATATTAACCTAAAAATTTATCTATTACATATACTATTTGCATCAGAGTTATATAACTGACGCTTGCTAGCATTAATTTTCTCGCAGAGGCATTGTCCCTTTTTGAATACAACTTAAAGGCAAAGCCCAACATCACAGCTCCCATCAAAAATACAATTACTGCCGCTATGACTGATAATTGCAATCTACCCGTAATGCCAAAAACAGGTATTACCGATACTACCATCATCCAAATCGTATACATGATTATTTGAAGTACAGTAGCGGCATCTTTTTTACCAGTTGGCAACATTTTAAATCCGCCACTTCGGTAATCATCATCTAACATCCATCCTAAAGCCCAAAAATGAGGGAATTGCCAAAAAAATTGAATCATGAACAAGGTTCCTGGCTCAATACCAAAATCATCAGTAGCAGCAACCCAACCTAACATAAATGGAATAGCCCCAGGAATAGCTCCTACAAATACCGCCAAGGGGGTTATTGTTTTCAACGGAGTATAAACACTGGTATAAAGAAAAATAGAAATAGCCCCAAACATTGCCGTTTTAGGATTCAAAAGATATAATGCCAATACCCCAAGCAATGTTAAAACAATTGCCATAGTCATAGCTGACTTAACTGAAATTCTACCAGTAGGAATAGGCCTGTTTTTAGTTCGCTTCATTAAAGCGTCTAAATCTCTTTCTATGACTTGATTGTATGCATTACTTGCACCAACCATACAGTAACCTCCAAAAGCTAGGAGCACTACTTGTAACCATTGAATTTCATAAGCACCTAAAAAATACCCTGCAATTGAAGAAAAAACGACACTTATTGCCAATCTAGCTTTGGTAATCTCCTTAAAATCGGCAAAAACCAATGCTAACGCACTACTTTTTGTCGAACTAACGGCCGTTTTCATATCTCATTTAAATAGATCTGCAAAGATAACCCCCTAGGCATATTTCTGCAACCTTAAACCCTTATTTCTAGTATATTTGAAAGTAACTGTAATAATTTCTTATCCCTTAAAAATGAAACACTTAAAAACTATTTTCTCTCTAGCTACAATAATGCTCATTTCTTCATTTACTTGGAGTCAAGAAGAGGACGTCACAATTACTGTAGACACTCTTACAAATCAAGTATATATGCTTACCGGGCAAGGTGGCAATATCGGACTCTATGTAAATGCGACCAACTCATTTATGATTGATGATCAGTTTGCGAGACTAAGTCCAAAAATAAAACAAGCGATAGCAACTATTACCAACCAGCCAATAACCTATTTATTTAATACACATATGCATGGGGATCATACTGGTGGCAATGCAGAATTCAATAATAATTCAACAACATTAATTGCTCAAGATAATGTTAGAAAGAGCCTGGAGCAGCGACTTATTGAAAAACCTGAACTTAGTAAAGACATTCTACCAGAAATAAGTTTTTCTGAAGAGCTTAAACTATATCAAGATGATGAAACTATAATGGCATTTCACGTACATAATGCCCATACCAATGGTGATGCCATGATATATTTCATGAAAAATAATGTCTTACACATGGGAGACACTTACTTTTCAGGTCGCTATCCTTATATTGATTTAGATAACGGTGGAAGCGTAGATGGCTATATTAACGCACAAAAGAAGGCTTTAATGCTAATCGATGATTATACGGTTATAATTCCTGGGCATGGTCGACCTTCGAATAAAAAAGAACTTACTACTTATATTACCATGTTAGAAGACATTAAAAATAATACCTTAAAAGCTTTAGAATTAGGAAAAACATTGGAACAAATTACAACAGACACTACTATTTCTGGTGCATATGATATTGATTACGGAACTGGTTTTATTAATCCGGAACGAATGAGAAGTACATTTTACAACAGTTTAAAAGATTAGAATTTACATTCAGAATTGAAATTAAGATTCAAAAAAAATCCCGAGCTAGTAGCTCGGGATTTTTATATTATAGAATAGCTATTAAACTATTGTAACTTAAAGTTAATTGGAATACTAAAAGGAACACGAACTGCTCTACCTCTTTGTTTACCTGGTGTCATCTTAGGTAGCTTACCAATAATTCTAGCAGCTTCAGCCTCTAAATTTTTATCTGGCCCACGCATTCTAATATTACCGATGCTGCCATCTTTTTGGATAACGAACATAACACTAACTCTACCTTGAACACCCATTTCTTGAGCTATTTCTGGGTAACGGAAGTTCTTACCAATATGTTTTTGAATCATTGAGTTGAAACAAGCTCTCTTATCGCTCTCATTTTCACAACCTGGAAAAACAGGTACATCTTCAATTACAGCGAAAGGCACATCTACATCTTCCTCAATTTCATCAACGATGACATCGTCAACTTCAACGATTTCTTCTTCTTGACTAGTTTCAGTAGACTCAATTACAGTTTCTTCAACCTCTTCTTCATCTTCTACAACCTCAATAATTTCAGGTGCAGCTGGTGGTGGTGGCGGTGGTGGAGTTTTAATCTGTTCAGTCATAGGAACCTCTTCATCTAAAAGGTCATCCACATTCATAGAAATATCATAATCATTGACTTCATCATAAGTCTTCCACTCAAATGCCACATAAGTAAATAGCATTACCGCGAACAATCCGATAACAAAATAAAGACTACTGTTCTTTGTTAAATCCGCCTTAGGATTCTTTTTAGGTTCCATATATATTCAATTTAGTGATTGCTAATTTAACTAAATAATCCATAAAAATGCAATTAAAATTTTCATTTTAACGACCGTTTTCGAAAAAACCAAAAACGCAAGACCAACATTCCTGCAATAGCTCCTGTAGAATTGGCCAATGCGTCAAGCGGATCACCATGTCTATTATCAGTAGCTACATGTTGTATTACCTCAATAATTATGCCGTAAACTACTGCAAATAAAACTATGTACCACAGCAACTTAAGCATGCCATTCACCTGAAATTTCTCCTTGATAATTGCAAAAAAAGCCAATAAAACCATCACAAAATAAAAGGTGAAATGAACCACCTTATCTATTTGTGGAATGTTGAAATGGGAAGTATCTAAATCTGAAAAAGAAAATAAGCTGAAAAATGTTACAAACATCATCCAGCTTATGAATAGTACTTTAAAAACAAGGTTTTTACCCACCTATAATCTCTTTATAAGCTGCGTCACTTAATAAATCATCTAATTGAGTAGCATCACTAAACTTTATTTTCACCATCCATCCATCACCATAAGGATCAGAATTAACTTTTTCTGGTTCATCTTCTAGCGCCTCATTAAATTCAACTATTTCACCAGATAAAGGAGAAAATAAATCTGAAACTGTTTTTACAGCCTCAACAGTTCCGAAAATTGCTTCGCGGTCTAAAGTCTCATCTAGGGTGTCTACTTCTACATAAACAATATCACCAAGTTCACCTTGAGCAAAATCTGTAATACCAACGGTTGCAATATCACCGTCAATCTTTACCCATTCGTGGTCTTTTGTATACTTTAATTCAGCTGGTATATTCATTATAAACGTTTATTGTTTTTTTTACTTCGGCAAATGTAAAGTTTTCCAATTAGCTTATCAAAAAATTAAGCGATGTATTAGTTTGCTTCTAATTGTTAGAATTCAAAAGGTAAAGTGAAAATTTATTAATTACCAAAATTGTAGCGTATGGTAAATCCTGTATTGATTGTTGTTTGAGGAAATGCAGTCGATACCGCAAATTTGGAGAAAGAATGATCATAAAAGAACAATGCATTCAGGTTCTTACTTAGAGCATAATCTGCAGTAAACTTAAGTGACATTAAATTCTGACCCGAGGTTATTTGATTATTATTAATATCTAAATTTCTAATAATCGTAATATTATCACGTAAAGTTACGTCGGCCTTCAAATTTAAATCTCCTTTTAATCTCGTTTTATTTCCACCAATATTTGTCACAAATTTGACATCTTTAAAACGATACCCCATACCTACGGTATATTCTTTTCCGTTAATTTCAGTCATAAGATTATTATCGAAGCTCAGTGATAAAGCCCTATCTGTTCTAACCTCAGCCAAAATACTAATCGAGTTTTTCATCTCAAAATCTACCCTTACTAGCGGATTAAATTGATCGGTAAGCACCACGTTATTCAAAATCAAATCTGATAACAAATCGCCGGTTTCTGGATCTACTTGAGGCAAACCATCATTTCGTAACTGAACTTTTTCAAGATTCGTCTGGTACGAGTTAATACTATAGGCTGAACGATACCCATGACTTAATGAAAAACGTTTGAATTTCTTTTTAAACCATTTGCTCTTCATCAACCCTGTATACTTTATACTCCAGTTAGGTATTGGTATATCTCTAAACGTATCTAAATTAACTCTACTAGCATCTTGGCCTGTATACGCCGCAAAGAATGCAGGCAATAAAACCTCTTGCTGAGTTTTGCCATATAATTGAGGAAAACCGTCGTCATCTAATGTACCAGCCGCTTGACCTCTATCAGCAATTAATCTATTGGCTATAGTAATTCTATTTTCTTTAAACTGCGTAAAATTATCTGAATCGAACTCATCGCTCTTACCAAATGCGGTACCAATCATCATAGTAGAAATGCTAAAACTACCATAGTTGTTACCCAATTGAACATTATATTCTTGATCAATAACATTAAAATTTTCTTGATAACTGTCTGAAAATTGTCTGTCAGCTACCAAATCAATAGTAATATCTTTAGTAGGTTGTGCCGTTGCTGTAATATTTAGTTGCTTATTTGTTCTTTGGATGAATTGTTCATTGAACTGATCAAAACCAGTTAGCCATCCATTTCTAGCAGCTTCAAAACGAACATCTGCCTGACTACCAAAAACGAAACCAATTGTTGGCCTAGCAGTACCAATAAAACCAACAGACTGTGTATAGCCTGGAAGCACCGTACCGTTATTTTCGCTATAGTTAAAGTTTAATCTTTTCACCATAGTAACTATATCAACTACAGTATTAAACATGTCACTTGTCTTACCCTTAATTTTTTCTTGATCCTCTGCTGGCACTCCAGCTTTATCCCTTCTAATTGGCCCAGCAGCTGATGCTTTTGGAGCTGCGCGCTTTTTAAGCCCTATCATATCATAGAATTTTTGCAAGGTCAATGATGATGTAATGGTATGTGTATTTGCATTCTGAACGGTATTGACATCACTACCAACAACCGCTAAAATAGCATCTCCGCCTCTTTGCCAATCAAAATTACTGGTGTAGGTATACTGTGTACTTATAAAATCTAAAGCCGGTATTTTTGCAAAAGGAACTTCATAATTTAACTGCATCTGTTGCGAATGCCTGTTAGGCTCCCCAATATCAAAGAAACCGTCCCATAGGCCTAATGCATTATTAATTCTATCTGCCGATTCTAAGGGCTCATCTTCATTAAGGTAATTGCGAACTATATTATTATTCGATGCCGTTAGGTTTAATCGTAATGATTTCGTCAAGTTATAATTAACAGCATACTGCCAATTAAATAGATAATTACGTTGTTGCAATTCTGGTAACTGAATTCTGTCTTCGTTCTCCTGATAAACGTCTCTAAATCGTTGTGCATTAAATTGTCGATTTATATTAGAGTTTACTCCAATAGTCGATGGTAATAAATTCAAGTTTAAATCTTTTAACCATTTCCAGTATTTACCTGTAAATAAAGAATCTTTTTTAGCAAATGGCGCAACCTCTAAAGGTTCAAAACTGTGGGTATACACAAAACCAGTATTCACGGTTTGGTCTCTTAATTGAGAAATCTCAAAATCGCGATGATCTGTTTCGTTATAACTATAGTTAAATGTAAAGTTCTCTATATCGTAAAAGTTGGCGTCTGCCTCATCCCCACGATCTTTACGAACTCCTATTAAATTTATACTTGTTCTCTTTGTATAATCTTCTGCTTGCTCTAAAACATCGTCTTTACCTTGTTGAGTATCTTCTGCGGCTATTCTATCCTTAAGTTTTAAATCATCATATACCGGATCGAATTCAGGAGTAATGACCTGTTCTGATATTCCGTAGTTGAACGGCAACTGAATGCCCCATTTTTTAGGTAGTAATTGACCAACATTAACATTCGTAACAACATCATAAGATATTGCATCTTCACGAGCACGTTCATTTGGCATTTGGTCAATAGAACCAAAACCTGAAGTACTTTTACTACCCGTAGCACTAATATTGGCAAAATCAGCAATATTGGCGTCAATAGCAGCAATAGCCGCCCAACCTCCGTTATTATCTAG
This sequence comes from uncultured Maribacter sp., assembly GCA_963975675.1. Classification (GTDB taxonomy): domain Bacteria; phylum Bacteroidota; class Bacteroidia; order Flavobacteriales; family Flavobacteriaceae; genus Maribacter. The sequence goes on from CAXBIJ010000031.1 coordinate 12,943, forward strand.
ACCAGCAAGACGAAGTTCATTAAACCATACCTCACCTCTGGCAGGTAGATTATCTTGGTTTTTAACACCTACCATGATAGTTCGAATACTACCTAACGAAGGGTTACCTTTTATGCCAATACGTATTCTTCCTGGCGTACGGACATCAAATTCATTTACAGGAATAACTTCCCCATTCTCTACTTCAAAAAATCGAATCTCACTTAAATCACCATCTGCTATCCAAAGAGACTTTACCTTGTTTAAATCGCTAAGGGCAATATTCATTTGATTCGCTTCTGGCCAAATCTCACTTTCTGAAACACTCGAAAAAGGAGTAAATTCTAATGGAAGTTCTATTTGATAGAAGTTTTGTGTAAAATCTGTCCCCATACGCAAGAAACCAACCAAAGGTGTCGACGAGTCGGCGTAATCACTATCTACAATCTTTTCAGCATGCAAGAACATTCTTAAATTCTTGTATTGACGAATATCGATATTTAAGTTTTTGAACACACCACGTGAATCGCGAGGCTCTAAATTCTCGACTAATAAAGAAAGAGATTGTTCATTTTGACGAATAATAGTATTGTTATTGTTTAATTGCTCTCTTATAACCCCTGGTGGCAATACGTAAGGTATAGGTGTTCTATTGCTATTTTCTTCAATATTAACGGTATTTACATCTAAAGTAGTACCATCATCTGCCGGATTATTATCAATATCAGCATCTTGTAATGTTTTTGTATACGTTCTCCAATCTCCACGAACTAAATCTAAGGTTGCAAAACGTAAAACCGTAGGGTTATTGAAACCTGTCATGTACATTCTCATGAAGCTTATCGACCTAAAATCGGTGATTCCACCAATAGCATCGCTAAAATCACTTAATGGAATTTTATACTGAATCCATCTATAATTTACGTCATCTCCATTAGGAATTCTAGTTCCACTCGCTACACCCTCTCTAATATCGGTTACATACTTATCATTAATTGTTGTGTTAGGTTTAATCGCTATTCGATATTCATAATAGCTATTCACCGTATTCATTGTTAAATCACGATCAATATCTTCAACATCAGGTAACGTAGTAGAGCCTCTATTTGTATTTGTAACAGCAACCGGTGAGTTACCTTCAGGACTATTGAAATCTATATATCTTTCTAAAATACTACCTTCTCTATTCAAATAATAAGAGTAATTATCCAAAGCTGGATCACTACCATCGTTATTTGTAAAAACTGCACTTTCATTAGCATCATTCAATCCGTCAAAACCAATATCTTGCAAGCGTCTATTAGGCTCACTAGCATCAAATGCATATACTAAAGATTGTGTTGCGGGTACTTCACCCCATGCCGTAGGTGCTATAAAATCGTTACTATCAACGCCCGGCAATCCATTTTCATATTGCTTTTTACCATCACGTAAAATATCTTCTGAAATATTACCCAAGTTTAGTACTAGTTCACCTGAACCTGATGCTATACCGTCTACATATGGATCCATTACCCAAAACTGAACGAACTCCACATTACTTTGCTCAAAATCTGTACTACTCAACGAGCGCATCATACCACCCCATTTATCGTTAGGGGCATCAACTGCAAAGTCTGGGTTGTTGTTGTATGGTCCTTTAACTGAAGGGTAATACACCATATCTAAGGTAGTTTGTACCTGAGTTTGGCCTTGAGCGACATCGGTCTGTGGAAAAACCTCGTCGATATATATTCTACGCGTCGGGTTTGTAGAAATGTCATCATCACTAATTTCTGCAGGTCTTTGATTGGTATAAAATATAGGATCAATGGTATACCATGATAATTTAGCTCTGCCATAGCCATTTAATAAGTTGTCTGCATCAGTAGGTGAACTACCGAAAAGCTGACCCCCGTTACCAAATTCTAAAGGCATACTTGATATTGACCAACCAAGAGAAGCTCTAATATCTATTAATGCTTGAGCCCCTTCAAAATCATCTAAGTACGTTGTTGTTTCCCCATTGAAATCTGCATTTTTAGGTGAGCTAGGTTTCAACATGGCCATCTCGGCTCTTATGGATACATTCGATGGAACATCGGTATCGATATTTGGGAGCTTGTTTACCATGCGTGTTAACCAAGGTACTTCGGTAGAAAAATTACCGTTTAGCCCGAATATCGTATTGTTAACTGGCTCAACCCCGTAATTAGATTTCTGTGTTAACGGACGCTCATTTAAATTTAATAAGGTACCACCCAACACAAATTTTTCATTGATTTGATGCTCAACATTCACACCTGTAAATCGACGTGTCTGTTGCCCAAACACTGCATTGTTCTCTACAGAAATATTAATAGGAACATTTGAAGCCTCTAAACTAGGATCTAAAATCTGCACCGTACCAGCTTGGTAATTTACAGTATAATCAATTCCCTCTTGCAGCTGTCGACCTCCTGCAGTAACCCGTACAGAACCTCTCGGAACATTGAATGCGCCAATAGGAATACCGTTACTACCTTCTGATTTATAATTACCTTTTAATAAGAACTTATTTTTTTCTGGATCCTGTAATGCAGCAGCCTTCGTTAGTTCGTACATGTCTCTAAACACATATTGCGCTTGGTTTGCATTATAACCAGAAGTATTATCATATTGGCCACTATTACCGTTTTGCAATTGTTCATAAAGAAATTGACCAAACGGTTCTACTTTTGTGAAAATAATACGACCACCTTGTACATCTATTGTCTGACCGGCTACGAAATCAAAAAAGCCATCACCACCTGGTTGAATATCATTATAAACATTTAATCTATCTAGATTAAAGACGTTCAAAAGAATTCTTTCCTCCAAACCTTCGGGCCACCCAGAACCTGGACCTTCTTCAACAGGAGTAATATAGTTTCTTGGTGTAGGATCTGAATACAAAATATTCATTTTAAAATCGTCTTGACTTAAACGAAATGCACCGGTAGCATATATATTCTTCATCATCAAATCCCAAATAGGATCGTTGATGTTGGTAATATTACTTTTTAATAACTTAAGTATTAATGTATTGTTCTCAATAATAGGATTTGCACCTTGTGAAACCGTAGTTGCTTCTAACCCGCCATTAGCAAATTCACCAACCTGAAAAACTTCACCTTGAAAGGTATATTGAAATGCAACACCCAATACTTCATCATTACTTAATCTTTGGTTTAATGAAATATAACCTAATTGAGTATTATATTCAAAATCTCTACCCTGCTCCAATTTTCTAGCATTCTCTAATAAAGCATAGTCAAAACCTTGATTAGGATTGTACCCGCCAGAAAAACTCGTAGCATTAAAACCCCCTTCTACTGTAGCTATTTCTCTAATATTATCGTTTAATGCCCCGCCATTTCCAATTAAAGCTGGATCATAATCATTTGCATTGTTTCTTGGTCTTAAATCGCCTACTCCATTAAAAAAACCTGCTCCAGATCCATTATTAATTCCGACCCTAGTTTTGTCTCTATCAGCTTCACCTAAATCTTGAATCGCCACAACATTTCGAACATTCAAAGTCTGCTGACTTCTATTGGTTACCCAAACCTCTATACGTGTAATTTGAACCTGACTTTGTATGTATGGATAGGTTGAAAGCGCGCGGTCATAATTATCTCTAAAATATTGGGCTAAAAAGAAGTGTCTATTTTCATCATAATCTAGAGCAGTCAATGAGAATTCATTAAGAGTACCGCCACCCTGGGCGACAACCGTATTATTTTGCGAACGTTGTTCAGAAAATACAGCAGTTACCGATGTCTTGCCAAATTGAAGTTTAGTTTTAACGCCGAATAAACTTTGGGCCCCTTGAATCAGTGAGCTGTTCAAAGGCATATTTACATTACCCACTTCGATAGATTGAATAATATCATCTTCCGTTGGTGTATAATCAAGCTTTACAATATTCTGAAAATCAAACGTAGCTTCTGTGTCATAATTTGCAGTTACCTGTAAACGTTCTCCAATTTTACCTAACATACTTAGACTAATACGCTGATCAAAGTCAAATGAAAGATTGGTTCTGTTACGAGGTGAAAGTGACGGATTATCGTTTTTCTGCCAAATAACCCCTAAATCCATAGCTACAGAACCCTGTGGAATAATTTCTATCGTATTACCCCCAAAAATGGAAGTGAAAAAATCATTGTTGACATAAAAATTAGGGAGTAAGTTTTTACGCGCTTCTTCACTACCGGCTTTTTTACCAGAAAAAGCATCTGACTTTTCTTTAAAATAAGACTTAATTCCTTCTTTTTCAATTAGTTTAAAATATTGATCAGGAGTAAGAATTATTGGATATCCTATATTAAAATCGCCTACACTTTCATTATAGATGTAGCGATCAAGTTTAGGGTCGTAAATATATTTAGAAACGATACTATCTGGATTCTCAAGAAGTATACGGCCAAGGTCATGTCCTGTTTTCACAGAATCAATCTCCTGTTCTTCTGTTTCTTGCGCCATAACAACGGTTATGGAACCAAAAAACAAGCAGAATAGAAAGATAAACTTAAAAGAAGTTTTAAGATTTTTAATTGCCCCGATTTTTTAAACTTATTACAA
>CAXBIJ010000032.1:0-17101 GCA_963975675.1 uncultured Maribacter sp.
ATGATTGTTTTTGATTGCTATTTTAATGGGTATGGTTTCTAGAGGCTACCCATTGCACCCTTTTACTATTCTTGAAACTTGAAAAAAATGTATTTCTCCTTGATTCTGTCGGTGTATTTCTGATAAAAGTTCTCATGATGTTCGTTTTTTATATCGGTGATTAGTCGAAAGTTTAATGATTGTTTTGATTGATGTTTTAATGGGTATGGTTTCTAGAGGATGCCCATTGTACTCGCTTACTATTTTTAAAACTTGAAAAAAATGAATTTTTTCTTGTCTCTGTCGGTGTGTTTCTAATAAAAGTTCTCATGATGTTTATTTTTAATTGATTGATTAATAATTTTCTTATACTAACTAGACGAGGGTAAATCAATTTTGTTACAGTACTATGTATAAAAAGGTACTATTTTTAACATATTTAATTATTGAATTTAATTAAATTGCTGTTATTCAAGTTTTTATAAATAATTTTAAAATTTAAATTTTAACTATTATTCTTTAAGAATTACAGAAGACACCTAATTATCGAATGTAGAAGTAGGGGAAATATGTAGCGTTTAGCACTTAAAACCATAAAATTTTCAATTATACTATGAACAGTTAACTAAAGCATCTTATGGTAATAAGATATTTCTATCATTACATTGATAGTTTGATACGCTGATATACTTCATATTCCGAATACAAATCTTATCTTTGCAGAACTTATAAAGGGATGCAGATGATTCTTGCAATGGCCTTACAACGAATGAAGTCATAAGTTTACTCAAGAAACCTACCATTCGTTATACACGTCACCACGTATTTCAATTCCTTTACAGTAAAATCAAGTATTATCATTAAAATTTCGAATGGCAAAATCACAACAGACATTTAATAAAACTGAAAAAGAAAAAAAACGCTTAAAGAAGCGTGAAGAAAAAAAGAAAAAAATGCTTGCCCGTAAAGCAGCAGCAAAAGAAAGTGGCACTACTGGTATTCCACTTGCTTATGTTGATTACAACGGTAATTTGGTAGACACTCCGCCAGATCCTTCAATGAAAGTTGAAGTTGAAGCTGAAGATATTATCTTAGGTATTCCTAAGAAAGAAGAAGGAGATGTTGAAGAGTTTGATCCTGTAAGAAACGGTAAAGTTTCATTTTTCGATACTTCAAAAGGCTTCGGATTCATTATTGATTCTGAAAATAATGAAAAATACTTTGTGCATGTAAGTGGTCTTATTGATGAGATTATGGAAAATGACAAAGTAGCTTACGAGCTTGAAAGAGGCATGAAAGGTATGAACGCCGTTCGTGTTAAGAAGATTTAGTATATAAAGATTTCTAATGGTAAAAATGCAACGCAACACCATTTTGGTCGTATTGTCATTTTTTGCCATTTACTTCATTTGGGGATCTACTTATTTATGGAATAAAATTGCAGTAACCGAATTACCCGCCTTTATGTTGGCGGGTATTCGTTTTGTAATAGCCGGTACTTTAATTTTTATTATATCAAAAATTTTAGGGCTTCCTTTAAAAATCACCAAAAAACAGTTTAAGAATACCTTTATTGCGGGTTTTTTGTTTCTAACTTTTGGTAATGGAGTCGTAGTATGGGCTTTAAAATTCGTCGATAGTGGCTTTGCAGCACTAGAAGTTTCAGCACAACCTTTAGTGGTTTTGTTAATGATGCGTGTATTACAGGGTAAAAAAATACAACCCATGTCGGTCATTGGTGTAGTATTGGGAATAATTGGAATTTTTCTTTTAGTGGGTCAACAAGAAATAATTGCCCAGGAAGGAGCCATTTTAGGAATGGTCCTAATTTTTATATGCATGTTAAGCTGGTCTTATGGTAGCCTATTTGTAGGTAAGGCAGATTTACCATCTAATTTTTTTGTCAAATGCTATCAAGTGGCATATCATTACTTCTTATTAGTCCATTATTAGGTGAAACGTGGTCTTCACCATTAGAATGGAGTACACCGGTACTTTGGTCGATGTTGTTATTAATTATTTTCGGCAGTATTGTAACCTTTACAGCATTCAATTATTTGTTAAGAATTGTATCGCCAGAAAAGGTGGCTACTTCATCTTACGTAAATCCTATAATTGCCATGATTTTAGGATGGTATTTTTTAAATGAAGCTATTACATTGCAATCTGCAATTGCTTCTGTAATCTTGTTAACCGGAGTTTATTTTATTAATACCAAAAAGAGCCTAACTATATTTTCTCGTTTCTCGGGGAAAAGAATTCCTAAATAGATTCTATATTTATTGATGTTTGTAATACATCACCAGGTATCATATTTACCAAATGAATTTTTCCAATGCGTATTCGAACTAAGCGAACCGTTGGAAAACCCACTGCAGCAGTCATTTTTCTGATTTGCCTAAATTTTCCTTCCTGTATAGTTATACGTATCCATGAAGTAGGTCTATGCCTTCCTATTCGTAAAGAGGAATGAGCATCGGGTAGGGTAGGTATAATTTTCAAAAACTGTACTACACATGGTTTTGTTAAATATTTTTCACCAAATATGCCTATGCTAACTCCTTCGGAGAGCTTTTCTAATTCTTGAGAAGAAATCAATCCATCTAACTGTACTAAGTATTCTTTTTCAATCCCTGAACTATTAATAGTATCACTTAATTTGCCATCTGTAGTCATCAGTAAAAGTCCTTCCGATTTTTCATCCAATCTACCTATTGGCATTATTCCTTCAGGAAAGTCATAAAGTTCACTTAAAAAATGTTTTTTGCGTAATTGGCGGTCTTCACCTGAGGTTATTTGACTCAACATTCCAAAGGGTTTGTATACTATAAAATGGCAATGTTTCATTTTTATGTTATAATCGGTCAATAATCACTTACCAATGGTCGCAAAAGATACCCTTTTTAACCCATGTATTAGTAATGTACTACGGAGAATGTTACCTTTGCAAATCCAGAAAAGATTTTATGCAAGAGACTGTTTTTGAATTACAGGATAGAAAGACCGATAAGGAACTATATAGCTATCAACAAGGAGCAATTCAACAAATTTTTGACAAGTTCGATTCAGAACGAGATGATTATCACCTTTTATACCAATTACCTACTGGTGGTGGTAAAACAGTAATTTTTTCTGAAATGGTACGGCAATATTTAAAGAACCATAATAAAAAGGTTCTAGTAATGACGCACCGTATTGAGCTTTGTAACCAAACCTCAAAAATGCTTACTAGCTTTGGGGTTGTAAATAAAGTAGTAAATAGCAAAGCCAATTTAGAGGACCAAGACCGCTACAGCTGCTTCGTAGCCATGGTTGAAACATTAAATAATAGGTTGAACGATGGCCATTTGGATATTTCTGATGTCGGACTCGTAATTATTGATGAAGCACACTACAACTCATTTACTAAACTATTTAAGTTTTTTGAAAATTCTTTTGTTCTAGGAGTAACGGCAACCCCGTTAAGCTCGAACAAAGATTTGCCAATGAACAAAAATTATGATGAACTTATACCGGGTGAATCTATTGAGAATTTGATTGATAATGATTTCTTGGCAAGGGCTGAAGTTTTTCAATATGACATGGGTCTAACTTCATTAGAAATAGGCTCTAACGGTGATTATACGGTAAAATCATCTTCCGATTTGTATACGAGTCCGGCAATGTTGAGCAAACTATTAGAAGCTTATACAAAGCACTCGAAGGGTAAAAAGACCTTAATTTTTAATAATGGTATTGAGACATCGATACAAGTTTATCATACATTTCAAGCAGCGGGTTTACCAATCATGCACCTTGATAATACGGCGACCAAAAAGCAGCGTAAGCAAATTCTAAAATGGTTTAGAGAAACACCTGATGCTATTTTAACATCAGTTAGTATATTGACAACAGGTTTCGATGAACCAACTATAGATACTATAATTCTTAATAGGGCAACAAAATCACTTACACTTTATTACCAAATGATTGGTAGGGGTTCTAGGGTTTTAAATAACAAATCGAAATTTACGGTTATCGATTTAGGTAACAACAAATATCGTTTCGGACCATGGGGTGCTGATTTAGACTGGGGTGCCATCTTTAAGTCGCCGAATTTCTACATGGATCGTATTCGTGATGATGAGGATATTGAAAGTGATTTTAAGCTTGATTTATCCGACGAATTAAAAGAGGAATTTAAAAATTCTAAGGAAACCTATTTTGATATTAAAGATATCTATGAAACCGCAACATTTGCTGGTGAATCTTCTAAAGTAGTTTTAGAACGTTCTATTGCGCATCATGCCTATATGTGTATTGAGAATAGTGAAGATGTGTATGACGCATTGGCATTGGCTAAATTACTAAAAGAGGATATTGATAATCGTATTCATGTTTATGGTAAATGCATCAGTAAAAGCACCTACAACTTCTTAAGCTGGCTTAAAGATGATTATCAAAAGAAATTGAATGCATATTTACGTGAAAACTTTGACACCGTTTTTGAAGATATTCACGGGCATCCGCCGGAGGACTAGGTTAACACTATCTACTTATTAGTTTTTTATCTCACTGTTGTTTGGCTTTGATGTTAACATTGGTTTGAATATTATTATATATTTAACCTGTAAGACCTACAAAACCACCTTAAGATGAGATTTTTATACCTATTTATTGTACTTCCCATACTTAGTTGTCAAACTCCCGTAACATATGATATTGTATTGCAGAATACCACCATCTATGATGGAAGTGGGCAAGCACCCTATCTAGGGGATATTGGTATTAATGCCGATACAATTGCTGTCATAGGAAAACCAAATAGTTTATTGGGTAAAAATACTATTGGCCTAGACGGCTTGGCAACGGCTCCCGGATTTATAAACATGTTAAGTTGGGCCAATGTGGCTTTACTTGAAGATGGCAGATCGCAAAGTGATATACGACAAGGGGTAACCCTAGAAGTTATGGGTGAAGGGAGATCGATGGGCCCTTTAACGGAAGAAATGAAGGTGGCTATGAAAGATGGCCAGGTCGATATAACTTTTGATATTCCATGGACTACACTAGGGGAGTATTTAACATATTTGGAACAAAAAGGTGTTTCTCCTAATATAGCCTCATTTGTAGGTAACGGTACCTTAAGACAACACGTCATTGGTTTTGAAAATAGGCCCGCAACAATTAGTGAATTGGAACAGATGAAGGAATTGACGCAGGAAGCTATGGAACAAGGTGCCGTAGGTATTTCTAGTTCTTTGCTTTATGCTCCCAGCAGTTATGCAGATACTGAAGAGTTAATTGACCTTGCTAAAGTAGCAGGTAGATATAATGGTATGTATATTTCTCATATTCGTGATGAAGGAAATAAATTATTGGAAAGTCTTAATGAGTTAATACAGATAAGTAAAGAAGCCAATATTGCTGCTGAAGTTTATCATCTTAAAGCTTCTGCCAAATCTAACTGGTATAAATTAGATTTGGCTTTGGAAAAAATTGATTCCGCCCGCAGTGCCGGACTACCCATTACAGCAGATATTTACACTTATAATGCCAGTTCTACAGGATTGCACGTACAATTACCCGATTGGGTGCGTGAAGGCGGTATTGAAGCTATGTTAAAGAGATTACAAGATTCGGGAAATAGAAAACGAGCAATTAAAGAACTGCAATTTAGAAATGCACCAGAAACCATTCTTTTTGTTGGTTTTAAGAATGAAGCACTTCGTAAGTATATGAGCATGTATTTACCTGAAGTGGCTCAGGAATTAGGCAAAAGTGTGGAAGAAACCGTAGTTGATTTAATTATTGAAGATGAAAGTCGCATTCAAGTGGTCTATTTTTCAATGTCTGAAGAAAACATACAAAAGAAAATGGCAGTGCCATGGATTAGTTTTTGTTCTGATGCCGGCTCGTATACCAATGAAGGTGTTTTTTTAAAACAAAGTACGCATCCTAGAGCTTACGGTTCCTTTGTTCGCGTTTTAGGGAAATTCGCTCGTGATGAAAAGGTTATTTCCCTAGCAGAGGGTATACGAAAGCTTTCTGCTTTACCAGCAGAAAATTTAAAGCTTAAAAAAAGGGGAAGTTTAATTCCTGGTTATTTCGCTGATATCGTAGTCTTTAATCCAGACCAAGTAACTGACAAAGCCACCTTTACCGATCCGCATCAATATGCAGAAGGGGTAATTCATGTATTTGTGAATGGCACAGCAGTATTAAAAAATGGCGAGCATACTGGTGCTACTCCTGGTAGGTTTGTGAAAGGGCCAGGGTATATTGAAAAATAGTTTTCGATTCAAGCAATTAGTGTTGTAAAAGGTTTCTATTGGTTAATTTTGAAAATATGGATAAGAAGGCAACCAAGATTGCAATTATTGGATCAGGAATAAGCGGACTTATTGCTGCTTTAAGGCTTGAGAAAGATGGATATTCACCCATTATTTATGAGAAAAGCGATAGAGCAGGAGGCCGTGTAAAAACAGATGTGATTGATGGGTATCAATTAGACCACGGATTTCAAGTATTATTGGATGCTTATCCAAAGGCACAAGAATACCTTGATTATAATGCTTTAGAGTTTCAGAAATTTTTACCAGGAACACAAATTTTTAATCAGGGTAAAAGCATCATTCTCGGTGACCCTTTGCGAAGCCTGCAACTTTTACTACCTACCTTGTTTTCTAAAATTGGTAGTTTCTCTGATAAATACAGGATTCTTAAATTAAATTTTGCTGTTAAGAAGAAAACATTTGAAGAGATTTTTAATGAGGAAGAAACTACGACGCTTTTTTTCTTAAAATCTAAAGGGTTTTCAAATGAAATAATTGAACAGTTTTTCAAACCTTTTTTTTCAGGTATATTTTTAGAGCCTAATCTAGAAACCTCTTCTAGAATGTTTCAATTTGTCTACAAGATGTTTGGAACAGGAAACGCAGTTTTGCCTAAAGCAGGTATTCAGGCGATTCCGAAACAGCTAGAACACCAACTTAAAAGAACTACTATAAAATTTAATACTGTTGTTGAAAGTGTGACAGATAATGGAATTAAATTTACTAATGGTCAGGAAATACAGCCAGACTATATAATTATTGCTACAGATGCTTCTCCATTAGTCCCTAACTTGCGAAAACAGCAGTTAAGCTGGCATTCATCTGATACCTTATATTTCACTACTAAGACTAAAGAAATTCAGAAGCCCTTGATTGGTTTAATTGCAGATAAAGAAGCATTGATTAATAATATTTTCTATCATACGTCAATTGCTACCGATAGTAAGGGAACTGAAGAGCTTTTATCCGTTACTGTAGTAAAAGAACACCAGTTCAGTGAGTATGAACTCATTCAGAAAGTAAAAGAGGATTTAATAGCTTTCTGTGGTATTACTACTGAACGCTACTTAAAGCATTACTCCATTAAAATGGCATTACCTCAGTTGAATAACTTACGGTACAGTTTAATGCCTTCTGAGACACGACTTACAGAACGTATATTTCTAGCAGGCGATTATTTACTAAATGGGTCTTTGAATGCTGCAATGATTTCTGGTGAAATGGCTGCGATAGGGGTAATTCAAACGATAGAAAAATCTTAGTATATCAATTGTTTAACCAATAGGTAAATTTTAATGTAAGTCCCCAATTTCGACTTTGGTAAGGTTCTATGAAATAATTGTTGGTATAGACAATAAACAAATCGGAAGCGGGACTATAGCGCCATTGAAAACGTGAATTGATATTAAAATTATTGCTCTGTTCATTGTATTGAAGAAGGTTCGCAAAAAAGAGTTTATTGGTAAATGTGATATCTGCCTCGGCACCAATCAACCAAAATTCATTAGTATTCCATGGTGCTGGTAAATTAATGTGATTGTAATTTAGATTAGCTTTTAAACTGATATACGGTTGAAACCTATAACCAACTTCACTAGTTAAACTAGTTCTACTACCATCTTGATAATACCCTCCTAATCGACCTGTAAATGCATAGGTAAATAGGCTTTGAGGTATAGATTGAAACTCCCACCCAAAAGCATTCCAATTGTGCTGACTGCCAGTTGTTAAATTTGAAATACCGAGTCCGCTAGGGTCGAAAGGAGAAAGCAATTCTACATAATCATCTGATAAGAAGAATAGCAAACTACTACGTTTTCTAAAATCAATTTTATAAGCCAAATAAGCGGTATGATCAGTTTCTTTTAATTGTTCGTTGAAATAATAAAATCCGTTTAACTCTGGTCCGTGGCTAAGTATCGGTCCTGCTTTCGGAAAAAATAAATGCCCTGCTTTTCCTGATATATTCTTATAACCTCTTCTTCTAACAAAACCAACTTCAGCAGAATAATCATTGCTTACCCATTCTTCTTGTAAACGCAAATTCCATTTACGACTAGTATATGCTAAATGGGCACCTTGAGTAAAGCCACTATCATCGTCGGTAGGTGCAAAAGATTTTAGAAAAAATGCCTTTCCGTTCCAAGCATTATTGGCAGAGGCTAGATTATATTCTACCCCAAGGTTTCTATTGTATTTAGAATAAATATCAGTTATAGAATCATTTTCTTGTGGGTAGTTGATAGATTGTTTGTTTACAAACATCAAACCAATATTACTACGACCAAATATTTTTCGTTGTAACGACATTACCGCAAAGTTTTGACTAGGTTGGCCAGATTCTTCAATTGAAGCGGTTTGCATATCCATAACACCTAAACGCCATTTATCATTTAGATTACCACTTATTCGAGCACCTGCTTGAATAGGAACATTTAAGCCAATTCTTCGAGAGAAAAAGGGTCTAATGGTCTCATATCCAAAATTGGCAAATAAGTCTCCGTTCTCTAAAAAGAACTGTCTACGCTCTGGAAAAAACAATTCAAATCGGTCTAGATTGGTTACTTGGCGGTCTACTTCAACCTGTGAAAAATCGGGATTTACCGTTAAATCAAGATTTAACGAAGAGGTAAGGCTAAACTTTACATCCCCTCCAATTTTCACGTTCGTCTTAACATTGCCATTAACTTCCTGATTTTGTTTTACATCGCCTAATACATAAGGAATAATAGAAAAATTTGTTCCTGGAGCAGGTGGTGGGGCATCCCATACCAACGTACCTGAATAGGCAAGAGAAGCAGTAGGAAATTGACGTGGAATAGGGGTCCAGCTCGATTTTTCGCTCGATTTTAAATCTAGTCGGCTAAAATTTATTCCCCATTCTTTTACACCCTCTTCATATCTAATGGATTTAAAAGGTACTGCCATTTCAAAAATCCATTTCTCATCATCACGGGTAACTGCAGATATCCATTTGCTGTCCCAATTCAAATCTATTTTTGAACCATTATACATAGTGCCATCCCATTGTGCACCGTAGGCATTAGAACCAAATGAAAAGCCAGTTGTTTGGTTATTAAAAGGGTCTAAGAATAGTAAGAAATTATCATTCTTGCCAAATGAAAAATCACGCCGTAAAGACTCTACAAAATAGTTGGCTTTAGTTGCATTGTAAAAGGTAGCTAAGAGGTATAAATTAGTGTCATCATAGGTCATTTTTATGGTCGTAGGCTCGGTAGCTTTTCGGTCATCCATAGGTAATACCATAAAGAAATCTTTGGCTTCTTCAGCCATGCCCCAAGCCTTGTCGTCGCCAATACCGTCAATGATAATTGCACTGGTAGTTTTTTGAATATGTAACTTATAACCTTGATTCTTTTTTTGAGAATTTACTTTAACAATTAATAGAAAAGCAAATATGAAATATAGGGCAGAAAATTTCATTGTTTTTGATTGGTAGGTACAACTTACTTAAAAATAAAATTGATACCAATCATTGTCTATATTTTAACCAAAAAGAATAGTAGTCGTACTACTTTAACAACAGTTATAACGAAATAATTTTCTAAAACTGTACAGAGATTTTACCTCTTAAATAGAAAGGTGTACCAGGTGTAAAATGAATTTCCTCTACAGAAGCCGTTTCATTAAGTAACCTACTTTCAGTAGCAAATTGGGTTTCATTCCACTGTGTATCAAAAATATTTTCAATAATTACACCAACAGTCCAATTTTCATACTTAAAGTTAATATTAAAATCAGTTACAAAATACCCTTCAGCAATAATACTATTATCTTTATTTGCAGCCCTATCATCAAGGAATCTATAATTTAAACTTCCTGAGAAATCACCTATATCTGTAAATGTTAAGCCACCAACTGCAGTAAAGTCTGGAGCTAAGGGAATGTAATCTTGACCATCAGGCTCATCAATACTTCTACCATAGGTATAGTTGATATCGCTGTTAAGATATAACCAATCCCAAACCTGATATCGAACACCAAGTTCAAGACCTAACCTTTTAGTTTTACCACTTGGCTCAACAATTCCTGCATCACCTACGTACACAAATTCTTGGTCTAAGAATAAACCCCAAAATGTAGCATTTATTACCATCTTATCTACCGGTTTTATTATAGTGCCGAAGTCAATGCCATAAGCTTTTGGTAAAATATCCCGGCCTTCATTTGCAGTTACCACTCTCGCATCATTAGAGTGAAAACCGATGCCTGTTTTTAGAAATAACTGCCAGTTCCTGTTTACTGCATATAAGGTATTTAATTTGGGACTTATTATGGCTTTGCTTTCACTTTTGTTATCGTAATTAATGGATAATTTATTTTCATAATCAAACTTAAAATAGTCTAATCGTACTGAAGGATTAAATGTCCAATTTCCTGTGTTATATTCTGCATTTATATAATTGAAAATATTGGTTTCATCTATATCTCCAAAGGCGTATTGCTCTAATACTGTTTTTCTGTTCAATGTATGTGCAAGCGAAACGTCGTTATTATTATCATTTCTAAACCCAACACCTACTGAATATTTAAAACGATTATCGGCGCCAACATTAATATCAATTTGTTCAAAAACGGTTTCAGAACCAATTACTGTTCTATCTTCATATTGTCTAATTTGATCTCCGTTTTCAGCATCTTCTAAAAAAAAAGTAAAATTCGAGAATAGTTCAAAATCATAGCTGCTGATAAATGCTCTCGTTTTTAAGAACTGATCATCTCCTAAAAAAGAAGTATGATTAAGCATTAGATTGGTTCTACTCGTCTCACCGCCTTCAGTATCGTCAATAGCCCCAAAACGACCAATGATATTTTGGTTTACCCCACGTTGTGGTATTTGCCCAGAGGCATCCCATCTACTTTGAAAATGTGAGGCGGTAACTGTCAATTCTTCTTTTCCAATATCCTTATAATGATATCTACCTAGTAGATTAAGTCGGTTAAAGTTTTGAGGAGAATCAAACGGACCATCAGTCAAATAAAGTTCAGAAGCAATATATGCATCACTTTTACCAGTTTCTAAAATATTAAAAAGCCCCACAAATCTATTGGTATTAAACTGCCCTGTTTTATAAGAAATCATATTTTTTTTAATATTCTTTTTAAGACTTAAATCAACATAGCCGGCAGTATTGAAATCGCCCTTATCGGCATAATAAGGACCTTTACCAAAATTAACTTTATCGATTGTTTCTGGTATTACAAAGTGTAAATCTGCATAACCTTGACCATGTGCATGTGAAACCATATTTACAGGCATACCATCGACACTTATAGCTACATCTGTACCGTGATCAATATCAAAACCCCGTAAGAATATTTGTTCTGCTTTACCACCACCAGCATGTTGACCTATTAAAAGACCTGGAACTTTTCGTAAAATTTCTTGAGATGATTTAACTGGGTCGTTTTGCACATCTATAGAAACTATTCTACTCATAGCATCTACTTTAGACATAACAACAACTTGGTCTAAATTTATACTAGATTCTTGTAATGAAATTTTAATTCCTTCTGTGAGATGTTTTTCTTCAACTACTAAAACAAAGGTTTTAAATCCTAAATTGGAAAAGTATATGGAATCATTTACTTGTGTAACAGGCAATGAAAAAACTCCCGATAAATTGGTGTGGCTATGCTGCCCAGAAGTTTGGTTAAAAATACCAACATTTTCTAAGGGTATAAATATATCGTCTGTTATAACACCCTTTAGGTTTTGAGAATGAATATTTGAAGTAAACAGAACAAAAGAAAGTACTGTTATTAGCTTTAGTGCCCACTTACAGCTATAATACATATAATTTTAATTAAGTTTAAAAATGCCTTTGACTGTATTTACGGTGAAAATTGTTGAAGGTTTTAGATATACTTAAATTTTTCTAAATTTTCTGTTTAGCATTTATAACAATGTTTTAACGAGATGAGTTAATTTTTGAATATTAAATTTTTGAACTTTGTATTGAAAACTAAAGCAAATTATTTCTACTACCTATGAGCAAACAAGCACTGTTAACACCTTTTCATAAAAATCTACAATTAAAAAATAGCGTCGTTATGGCTCCTATGACTCGTAGTCGAGCTGCAAATGCAGAGAATAAGCCAGTTGAAGAATTACACGTTGAATACTATAAGCAAAGAGCTTCGGCAGGATTAATAATTACTGAAGGGTCGCAAGTATCTAAAGATGCAGTAGGGTATGTTAATACTCCAGGCATCTATTCAAAGGCTCAAGTTGAAGGTTGGAAAAAAGTTACCAAAGCCGTTCATGAGGAAGGTGGGAAAATCTTCATCCAATTATGGCATGTAGGTCGAATGTCGCACCCCGATTTTCATAATGGTAAATTACCACTAGCTCCTTCTGCACTAAATCCGAATGCACAATCGTATACTCCAGAGGGGTTCAAAGATACCGTGACGCCTAAAGCAATGACCAAAGAAGATATCAAGCAAACTATAGCTGATTTTGTCAACGCAGCAAAAAATGCTGTAGAAGCAGGCTTCGATGGTGTTGAAATACATTCATCTAACGGCTATTTATTTCATCAATTTTTCAATGGCACTTCAAATACAAGATCAGATGAATATGGTGGTAGTATTGAAAATAGAACTCGCTTCTTTTTTGAAGTTCTAGATGCCATGAAAGAAGTTATTCCTCAAGAAAATATAGGAGTACGCTTTAATCCTTCATTACATGGACTTTTTGGTATTACGATGGATGAGGAAACAATACCAACATTTGAGTACATCATTAAAAAATTAAATGACTACAACTTAGCTTACGTGCATTTATCTGAACCGTTTACTGATGTATCTGAAATCTCTTATGCGGTAAAACATATAGCAAAACATTTTAGACCTTTATATACGGGTACATTGATGATAAACACTGGATTTGACCAAGAATCGGGTAATAATGTAATTGAGGCTGGTGATGCAGATTTAGTAGCATTCGGTAAACCGTTTATCTCTAATCCTGATTTAGTAGAGCGATTTGAACATAATTATGAATTGGCGGAGTGGGATAATGATACATTTTACACACCGGGTAAAGAAGGATATATTGATTATCTTACATACAGAGAGAAAGAACAATTTGCTTAATAGTTTGAAAAGAGATTAATCAGTATCAAATAAGTTATTATCTAATAATTTTAAAAAAGAAAACATATGAATTTTACAAGAAGCGCGAAAGCACAATGGAAGGGTAGTGGAAAAGACGGTAAAGGTACAATGACAACTGAGAGCACCGTTTTACAAGATGCTCAATATTCTTTTAATACAAGATTTGAAGATGGAAAAGGTACCAATCCAGAGGAGTTAATTGGTGCAGCACATGCCGGTTGTTTTTCAATGCAGCTAAGTTTTTTATTAGGTGAAGCAGGTTTTACACCAACAACGTTAGATGTAGATGCGAAGGTTAGTTTTAAGGATGGTGAAATCGTAAAAGTGACACTAGATTTAAAAGGAGATGTTCCAAAAATTCAGGCTGATGAATTCAACAAAATTGCTCATAAGGCAAAAGAAGTATGTCCAGTTTCAAAATTACTGAATGCTGAAATCGTATTGAATACTTCACTTTTATAAATTAATATGAAGTGTTTACATTTTAGAAAAGCTGCCTAATCTGGTAGCTTTTCTATTTTATAATAGTTTTTAAGACAACAGTTCATAGAAATCTAATAACATTTATATCTCGTTTTAATAGTAGTGGTTTCACGTTAATAATTATAGTATTTGAACTAAGTTAAAATCCATTTTAATAAGAACTTGCAATAAAACAGAAAGACTATGGAAAATGTATTAGTAGCTGGTGCGAATGGTACCACAGGAAAAAAAATAATAAATCTATTAAAAGCCTCTCAATATTTTAATCCAGTTGCAATGGTTCGCAAAGAGGAGCAAAAAGAACAGTTTAAAAAAGAGAGTATTACTACAGTTTTAGGTGACCTTGAAAATGATTTATCTCATACTGTAGAGAATATAGATAAGGTGATTTTTGCAGCTGGTTCAGGTGGTAAAAAAGTAATAGCTGTAGATCAAGAGGGCGCTAAAAATTTAATCGATGCTTCTAAAAAAGCAAATATTGCAAAGTTTGTAATGCTGAGCTCAATGGGTGCTGATAATCCAAAATCTTCAGAAAATTTACAGGAATATTTAGAGGCGAAACAAAATGCAGATGAGTATCTTAAGTCATCAGATTTGACATTTGCAATTGTAAGACCAGGGGCTTTGACTAACGGTGCAGGAACGGGTAAAATTAATCTTCAGCCTAAACTGAATCAACAAGGTTCCATTACTCGAGATGATGTTGCTCAGACTTTGGTGCGTTCACTTCACGATGATGCAGCAATAAATCAAACTTTTGAAATAATTCAAGGTGATACACTTATTGGTAAGGCATTAGATGAAATGGCCGTTTAATCTTGACATTAATGGTTATTACTTAAGTGACTCTATTTAACATTAATCAAACACTTTACTAATAACATTTCAAGGTTTTAAAACTACTAGTCGTTGTGTATCTTCGTTAAAACTTAAACATATTGAGTATGAAAATTTCATTTCTAAAATTATCCATGGTATTCGCAATGGTCATATCTATGATATCCTGTAAAGAAAATCAAAAGAATAAAGAGGCTGAAAATATGGAAGAAAACGTTCCATTGGACAGTACAGACTTGGCCTTATTGGAACTTGATCTACCGGAAGGCTTTAAAATTGAGGTTTATGCTAGGGGAGTAGATGGTGCACGTTCAATGGCTATCGGAGATAATGGAACCTTATTTGTAGGCACCCGAACAGAAAATACGGTTTATGCCATTCAAGATACTGATGGTGATTTTAAGGCCGATAATGTAATGGTTTTAGATACAATGGAAGTACCGAACGGAATTGCTATGAGAAATGGCGATTTATACGTTGCCCAGGTGGGTAGTTTGTGGAAATATCCTAATATAGAAGAGAATTTGGGAGGGACGCTAAATAAGGAACTGATTTATGATGATTTTCCTACAGAGTTTCATCATGGATGGAAGTATATCGCATTCGGACCTGATGATAAATTATATGTACCAGTAGGTGCGCCTTGTAATATTTGTAATCGTACAAATGAAGATGAACGATTCGCCACAATTTCTCGAATGGATCCAGACGGAAGCAATCGTGAAATTTACGCTAGAGGTATTAGAAACTCGGTAGGGTTTACATGGCACCCAGAAACCGGTGATATGTGGTTCACTGATAATGGGCGTGATATGCTTGGGGATGATATACCACCTTGCGAGTTAAACCATATTACTGAAGCAGGACAACATTTTGGATATCCTTTTTGCCATGGTGGTATTGTGAAAGACCCAGAGTTTGGTGAAGAGCATCCATGTTCAGATTTTGTCTCTCCTGCCTTACAATTAGGCGCCCATGTTGCTCCATTAGCTATTAAATTTTACACAGCAGATATGTTTCCACCAAACTATCAAGGAAAAGCGTTTATTGCGGAGCATGGTTCTTGGAACAGAAGTAAGAAGGTTGGCTATAGAATTATGATGGCAGATATAAAAGACGGGAAAGTTATTGATTATGAACCATTTATTGATGGTTGGTTAAATGAATCAACACAAGAAGCTTCTGGCAGACCAGTTGATATCTTATGGCTGAAAGATGGCTCAATGTTAATTTCTGACGATTATGGTGATGCTATTTATCGTGTTTCTTTTGATGACACGGCACTTACAAGTAATTAATATAAAAATAAAACATCTTCAAAAAGCAGCCCAAAGGAGCTGCTTTTTTAGTTTTCATATACCTAAGTTCAGTTTCCAAACCTTATATTTATACATCAGAAATTTTAATTCAATCGCCAAGAATTATGTTTAATTCGTCAACCCGTAGAACATTTTTAAAACAGACCGGTATACTTTCGGTAAGTTCAATTTTACCTTTGTCGGTACTACCTCTAAATCCACAATTTAAAATGGGTTTACAGTTATTTACTATTCGTGATGCAATGGCCAAAGACCCCTTACAGAGCATTAAATATGCTAGAAGCCTTGGGTATGAAGATGGAGAAATTTATGGCTATGATGGTGATAATGATACATACTATGGAATTAAATCGAAGGAATTTAAAAAGAACTTAATTGATTTAGATTTCACGATTTCTAGCGGGCATTATGATTTTTCAAGTCGATTTAATGAACCTATGGATAATCTTGAACGATATGTGGATCAATGTATCGAAGGTTCTCATACCATTGGAAGTAGTTATATTACATGGCCATGGCTGGCTCCAGAATTTCGTGATATTGAAAATTTCAAAATATTAACCGATAAATTGAATAAAATAGGAGAGCAGGTGACCAATGCCGGACTAGAATTTGCGTATCATAATCACGATTTTGAATTTACTGACCATAATGGTGAACAAGGCTATGATATTATTCTTGCAGGTACTGACCCTAGCTTGGTGAAATTACAGATGGATATGTATTGGGTTGAACATTCATCTACTAAAAGTCCGAGTGAACTAATTGCTGAAAACCCTGGACGCTATGTAATGTGGCATATAAAGGATATGGACAAAGTTACCCGAGATTATTCTGAAATGGGTAACGGTTCTATTGATTATGTAAACCTACTTTCTAAAATAGATAAAGATGCACTCCAATATTATTACATAGAGCAAGGAGGCAATTTTGCCGAAAATTCAATGAAGAGTATAACCGATAGTGCTGAATATTTCAAAAAGCATCTTCAAAGATATTTATAAGGTATGAAGTACCCAGATAAGG
>CAXBIJ010000033.1:0-16774 GCA_963975675.1 uncultured Maribacter sp.
TAGTTCTAGCCTACTTACGAAAATCCTCGCGGATTTTCTATTCGGTTTTTATTTGTTAACTTAGTTGCTTAACCACGAAACAAACCATAGCCCAACCGTTGTGTTTCATTACTTCTTCGCCAGCCTACTTCGCCAAAGTAGCTTGGCTACGAAGGCCGAAAGGCTTCGAAGTAGAAACTATAACCAACCATTGACTAATGATAAAATTCTTCAATAAAATTCGTCATAAAATGTTGACTGAAAACAAATTCAGTAAATATTTGCTTTATGCAATTGGTGAAATATTGCTTGTTGTTATTGGAATCTTGATTGCGCTTCAAATTAATAATTGGAATGAAAACACCAAAGATAGACGTATTGAGCAAGGATATCTAGTCTCTCTGAAGGAAGAATTTAATTACAATCTTATTGAATTGGACAAAATGATGGAGAGAAATGATTTTAATGGCGATAACGCCTTAGAACTTTCTAATCTTATGGGACCTGATAATCCTAGCATTACTGAAAAAGAATTTGCTGATTTAGTTATGAACATGACAAATTGGGAGGTGCAATATCGTCCAAATAAAGCTGTATTAGATGAAATAATCAGTTCTGGTAAACTCACTATTTTTAGCAATGATAAATTAAAATTTGCTTTATCTTCTTACAATGGAAAACTGACTAAAGTAAAATTTCAGGAAGAAGAACATTCAGTTATTCGAATGCAGATAATTGCTATTATGAATGGCAATGGCAATGCGAAAAAATTAATAACGAACAAAAAGTGGGATAATTTTGGGATCAGTGAAAGCAAATTTAAGCTTGGAAATCTTCACTTATTACAATCTCAAGAATTAGAAAATGGACTCGTAGATTTTATATTAACAGCTCGTTATCTTAATTCAGATTATTATTTAGAATTAAAAAAAGAAATTGATTTCGTTTTAGAATTAATCGATAAAGAAATAAAATAATAACGTAAGCACAACAACGCATATAAAAAATGCGTCCATTGGTTAAAGGTTTTAAAATTCTTACATTTCTATAAATAATACGTGAGCGGAAAATCATGAAACCAAACAAACGCACTTTTCATATACGAGGGCGTTGTGTGTAATTTACAAAATTTGACATTTTACCAATTTTTGGTATATTTGAGTAAATCATACTGAAATGAGTAAAAACACTTCAATATCACTCGGAAATTATTTTGATAAATTTATCCATAATCGAATTTCAGAAGGAAGATTTAAGAACGTTAGCGAAGTAGTTCGTGCTGGGCTCAGACTATTAGAGGAAGAGGAAAACAAGGTCCAAGCACTACGTAGTGCAATTCATGAAGGAATAGGCAGTGGTATTGCCCATGATTTTGACCCAAAAAAGCATTTAGAATCTCTAAAAGCAAATAAACGTTCAAATGGCTAAATACAATTTGACCGAAAAGGCAGTTGAAGATTTAGCTGATATATGGAATTATACTTTCGAAGAGTGTTCGGAAAGGCAGACGGACACTTATTATGATATGTTAATAGCAAATTGTAACAGAATCGCTGAAAATCCAACTTTAGGAAAAAGCTATAACGGAATTACGGAAAACCTGTTCGGGTTAAGGACCAACAGACATATCATATTTTATAGGCAAGTTGTAGAAAATGAAGTTGAAGTTACGAGAATATTGCACGAGCGAATGGACTTGGAGAATAGAATTCTTGAATAACAACAACACCTAACACAAGCTATAAACAATACGGGCTTCGGGCTTAAACTAAAGGTTTGTGCATTTTTATTAGGTCACTAATCCCGAAAGCTATCGGAAATGGGTATGGCTATTGACAATTAAAGAAAAAGAAAAACCTGCCTATACTAAAAAGGTACATTTGGGCGGGCAATAAGGTTTAGCTTTTTGCTAAGACGGAAACAGGCCAGAGCGCCCACTGATAAAGCAGACAGCGTTCCTTAGCACTACGCATAGCTGAACCACTAGTAGTAATTTAAAATTTACAAATGAGAATAAAACCATCCTATATAGTTTCACTTGTATTGCTATTTATATTTTCATGCTCATCAAATGATAATGATATTAATAATTCACAGACTATTTATCCTGTATTTAGTTCAGAAATCGAAGTAATAATTAATGGATTGTCTTTTGATGCAATGGAACCATTTATCTCACCGAATGGGAACCATTTATTTTTCAATAATTTAAATGACGGTATAAATACCAAGCTATATTATGCGACTAAAGTCAATGATTCAACTTTTAATTTTGTTGGAGAATTAACAGGAGCAAATCAAATAACACCACCACATTTAGATGCAGTTGCTGATATGGATGGTAATGATAATTTTTATTGGACATCAACAAGGAATTATCCTACGGAATTAAATAACCTCTTTCATGGGACTTTTAGTTCTGGAAATATAAGTGATATTCAAAGAGTTCAAGGAGACTTTAATATGAATATTCCTGGTTGGTTAATAATGGATCATGGTATAAGTTTGGATGGAGAATATTTATACTTCAATAATGCAAGGTTTGATGACGTAAATTGCCAAGGTCCTTGTGAAACAACAATAGGCATTGCAAAAAAAGAGAATGTTTCAACATTCAGTACACTTCCAAATTCTGCATCTATCTTGAAAAATATTAATGATTCAAATTATATTTATTACGCGCCTTGTATAAGTAGTGATAACCTTGAATTTTATTACACAAGATATTT
Organism: uncultured Maribacter sp.; assembly: GCA_963975675.1. Taxonomy (GTDB): domain Bacteria; phylum Bacteroidota; class Bacteroidia; order Flavobacteriales; family Flavobacteriaceae; genus Maribacter. Next base: position 2,709 of record CAXBIJ010000033.1, read on the forward strand.
AAAAGGAGAAATTACATCGGGTACTGTTTTTGAAATATGCGTAGCAGTGAGAAGCAATTCTTTATCGGAATTTTCAATTCCTAAGGTTTTATTTTCGGATACTATTTTAAATTTAATAGAAGCTCCTACTTTAACTTTAGATAAAAGCATCATTTATTATCATCAAAAAACTGCTGATTCTCACAAAATATTGATGAGATATCGAAGTTAATTACAAACGAATTTAAAATCGACTAATCTACAGTCAACAACCGCTAAAATTTATGGTTCTAAATAACCTATCTTAAAACTTAGAACCAAACATACGAGCTAAAAAGTTGTAAGTAATAACGGAATGAAATATAATAGAATAAACAAATAATTTAATAAAATTCAAATGAGTAAAAAGAATAAAAAAACTGCAAACTTATCTCTAATTCTTGGAATATTAGGTTTTCTAGCCGGAATGGGACTAATGTTTAGTGAGAATTGGTTTATTGGAATTTTTGGCTCAATAGCTAGTGCAGGCCTTGCCTATAAGGGATATCAGGAAACGAAAGAATTAAAAAATTGAAATTAATAAATACACGGTATAACAATACATACTACTTACAACAACATGTATTATTAATTGTTTGAGTCTGTCTGTACCCAGAAAATCCTACGGATTTCCCTAAGGTTCGGTTTCCTTTTGCTATTTTATTTGCGAGAACATCGCAACTAACCATACACAAACCGCTAGGTAAAGAAGATTTTTAAATATTTAAATTTTGCCTAAAATAATAGAAATTACTGCTGAAGAAACAATATTTATACGGCACAAAGCAATGTGGCCAAATAAACCTATTGATTATGTTCGGTTAGCCAATGATGATGAGGGAAAACATTTTGGGTTATATGTTGACACTAAATTAATTTCAGTCATTTCATTGTTCATCTCAAAAAATGAAGCTCAATTTCGAAAATTTGCTACACTTACCGAATATCAAGGAAAAGGATACGGAACAATGTTATTAAAAGAAATCATGCACATCGCTGAAAAGGAAGGGCTTTCTAGCATATGGTGCAATGCAAGAAGGTCTAAGACCAATTACTACGCCAAATTCAATATGAACTTGACAAAAACTGAATTTATAAAAGGGGGTTTACCTTATGTAATTATGGAACGGAAATTTTAATTTTTTTGACATGATAAAAGAATATGACAACATCACTGCCTTACATTATGCTGCCTATAGACCTTCCTTACATGCTAAAATATTAAAAGCTCGTTTCGATTATAGCAAAAAATTTGAATTAGGGTTGGATGTTGGTTGTGGCACAGGTCAATCTTCAATTGCCCTAGCTAACTATTGTAAAAGCGTTATTGGTATAGACCCTAGTAATGACATGTTAGAAAAATCATTACAACATCCTAAAATTACCTATCATTTAATTAATTCTAACACACTCCATTTTGATAGCGATGTCTTTGATGTTATTACGTTTGCTGGTTCTTTATACTATGCGAAATCACAATCGATGTTAAATGAAATTGTAAGAGTTGCAAAGAAAAACTGCAAGATTATCATTTATGATTTTGAAATATTTCTAGAACCGATATGTATACAATTAGGACTCCTAAGTAATGAAACACAGACAAATGATTATGACCATCAAGCAAACTTTTCAGGACTTGACGAGCAGTTTATTACCCTTGATAATGAGCTGATTAATACGGTTTCTTTAGATATCAAAATTACAGACCTCGCTCATTTATTATTATCATCAAAAGATAACTATGCTAGATTAGTAAAAGCATATGGTACTACAAATCTGTATAACGAGACAATTAAGCAATTACAATCAGTTTTCAAAAATGAAATGACTTCGTTGAAAGCGATGACGTATTTAACTTCTTATAATGTAATTAAGTAAGCATTTACTTTTTCCTCTTCATTAATTCTGCCTCAATGTCTTTCAACGTAAACCCTTTTGCTTGCAATAGCATTAAATAGTGAAACAATAAATCAGCACTTTCGTAAAGAAATAATTCGTCATTATTATCCATTGCCTCAATAACGGTTTCAACTGCTTCCTCCCCCACTTTCTGGGCAATCTTGTTAATCCCTTTTTCAAATAGAGATGCTACGTACGATTTTTCACCATCAGCAGCGGTACGTCTTTGTTCTATGGTTGCTTCTAATTCTGAAAAGAAACCAAAGTTTGAGTTATTTTCTTCCTCCCAACAGGTGTCTGTACCTTTATGACATGTTGGACCAACAGGATGTACAGAAATAAGAAGTGAATCGTTATCACAATCGTTTTTAATATCTACTAGGTTTAAGAAATTACCGCTCTCTTCACCTTTTGTCCATAACCGTTTTTTGGAACGACTAAAGAATGTAACCTTACCCGTTTCTTGGGTTTTGTTCAAGGCTTCAGCATTCATGTAACCAAGCATTAATACATTTTTAGTACGTGCATCCTGAATGATTGCAGGCACTAACCCGTCGATCATCTTATTCCAATCTGGTGTATTGTAATCCATAGTTTTCTTACTCATTACTTTTATTTCTTTTCCTATCCTCACTTCTCTTTTGGCCGACTAAGTATTTTTTGTAGGTCTGAGTAAAGTTGTAGACCCTTTTAGTGTTCCAAAGCCTTCGACAGTAATGTGGATAATCTTTGGTTTATCAAATAGGCATACAGAAAACTGATTCTGTAAACTGCATACTAACCAACTGCAAAATTAACTGCAGCGTAAGCATGCTCTTTAGTCGTGTCAAAAGCAGGTATATCGCAATCTTTTTGTTCAATAAGCAAAGGTATTTCGGTACAGCCTAAAATCACAGCCTGTGCGCCGTCATTTTCTGCTTTTTTAATAATAGCTACATATTTCTTTCTGGAATCCTCTTTTATAATTCCTTTTGCCAGCTCGTTATATATAATATTGTGCACAATATTAATGTCCTCAGCATTAGGAACTATCGCTTCAATAGCGAACTGTTCTTTAAGAATATCCTTGAAAAAATCCATTTCCATTGTGTATCTAGTACCCAATAACAATACTTTATTGCATCCTTTTGCCTGAACTGCTTTACCTATAACCTCTACAATATGTAAAATGGGTATTGACAAACTTTTTTTCATTGTTGGCACACTAAGATGCATTGTATTGGCACAAATAACTATGATTTCTGCACCAGCGTTTTGTAAACGCAAAGCGATATCTGTCATTTGTTTGTGCAAAGCATGCCAATCACCAGAAGCTTGTTTTTCAGAAAATGAAGCAAAATCAACCGATTCCAATATCAATTCACAGGAATGTTTATCTCCTAAAATTTCTGCTACTTTGGTGTTCAACAGATTGTAATACATCTGTGTAGACGTCCAGGTAATACCTCCGATTAATCCTATTTTTTTCATTACTTCAATATTAAATTGTTCCTCAAAGTTAGCTTGTGCATAGTAAAAGTTTCAATTCAAATACCATTGCCTTCGACTGCGCTCAGGTAAGTATTTTATAACTGAAAACTTTCACTTAAAACTGACTGTTATATACGAACCGGAACTCCACGTTCTCTTAACTCCCCCTTCAACTCTTGAATACCAATCTCCTTAAAGTGAAAAACACTAGCTGCTAATGCTGCATCTGCTTTTCCTGCCACAAAGGTGTCAGTGAAATGTTGCATATTTCCTGCGCCGCCAGATGCTATAATGGGAATATTCAACTCAGTTGACAATTTAGCTAAAGCTTCGTTTGCAAATCCGTCTTTTGTACCATCATGGTCCATTGAAGTGAATAAGATTTCTCCCGCTCCACGTTCTTCAACCTCTTTCGCCCACTCGAACAATTTTCGCTCTGTTGGCACCTTACCGCCTACCAAATGAACAATCCACTCACCATTAATTTGTTTCGCATCAATAGCAACAACAATACACTGTGACCCAAATTTTGCCGATAAATCATTAATTAATTGAGGGTTCTTTACCGCTGATGAATTAATGGAAACTTTATCAGCACCATTGTGAAGCAGAATGTCTACATCCTCAATAGAAGAAATTCCACCACCTACGGTAAATGGAATATTCACCTTTTCCGCTACCCGATATACCAAGTCTGCTAATGTTTTTCGTTTTTGTTCTGTTGCAGAAATATCCAAAAACACTAATTCGTCTGCGCCTTCTTTACTATAAATTTCTGCAAGTTCTACTGGGTCACCGGCATCACGTAAATCAACAAAATTAACACCTTTCACGGTTCTTCCGTCCTTTATATCTAAACAAGGAATTATTCTTTTTGCAAGCACTAGAATATATTTTTTTTGTTTAAATCCATACCATCATAAAAGCCCAAATCCTTATTTTTTAACTGTTTCACCCAAAAGGCGATTTGCCCAGTATGATATGAATAATGTTCTACAGCATGCAGAATAATGCCGACACCAGAAAACGAAAACCCTTGTACAGACCTAATCTTTACCAATTGATTGGGTGTTGAATCAAAAATTATACGTTTTGCCGTATCGACTACATCTTCTAATTTTTTCAGCAACTCATCTTTAGTAAATCCGCCAGTAGCAGAAAATTCAACGTCACGATGCCTCTTATCTTCGGTTTCACCCAAGGAAGAAATTACATATTGAGAAATATTACCACATAAATGCAATACTAAGTTTCCAATACTATTCAATGACTCATTTGGTTTTTGCCATACTTCATCTTCTGAAATGTCGACAAGACTTTTCTTAATCATACGTGTACTTTCATCCATTCGGTACAGCGCATTTTTTACTAATTCTTCGACTAATTGAGCTTCTTTATCCATTATTCAAAATATACGATTCTAACTGCTTTAAACTTATTCTATTCTCATAGATGGCCTTACCGATTATAGTACCTTCACATCCCATTTCAGCGAGCTTCGGTAATTCATTAAAAGTAGAAATACCACCAGAGGCAATTAGTTTTAAATCATTTGTCTGCTCTAAAATACGTTTGTATAATTCAAACGACGGACCTTCTAACATGCCATCTTTACTGATATCAGTACAAATCACATACTGAATTCCTTTGGATTGATACGATTGAATAAAAGGTATAAGTTCTTCCTTAGATTCCTCTTGCCATCCTGAAACAGCTACTTTTTCATCCAAAGCATCTGCCCCAAGTATTATTTTATCAGCACCATGTTTTTCAATCCATCCAATAAAAGTATCAGCATTTTTTACCGCGATACTACCACCTGTAATCTGTTTAGCCCCACTCTCAAAAGCGATACGTAAATCCTCATCAGTTTTTAATCCTCCTCCGAAATCAATCTGCAAACCTGTTTGCGAAGCTATCTGTTCTAAAACCTTATGGTTTACAATATGTTTAGACTTTGCGCCATCTAAATCTACTAAGTGTAAATGGGTTATACCGTGTGCTTCAAATTCTTTAGCTACTTCTAAAGGGTTCTCATTGTATATCTTCTTAGTATCGTAATCACCTTTTGAAAGCCGTACACATTTACCATCAATGATATCTATAGCAGGAATAATTCTCATTCTTTAATCTAAAATTTGTTTATCAACAGACATCCACAATGGTGAATCCCCAATTTTATTAAATCCGTATCGCTCATACAATTGGTGAGCATCTTTAGTTTTTAAAGCTAGTGTTTTAAGGTTTTTTATCGTTGAATCTGCCAACATGAATTCTACTAAAATTTTACCATAGCCATGCCCTTGAAATTTGTCAAGAATAATGACATCCATAAAATAGCCGAAATAGATATAGTCTGTAACTACCCGAGCAAAACCAATTTGTTCTTTATCGGAGGTGTAAATTCCAAAACAATATGAATTTTCAATTGTCTTTTTTACTTCTTCTAAAGTTCTGTTATTACCCCAATAGGAATTGGCTATAAATTGCTGAATAGCAATTGCATCTAATAACTCTTTATCCGTTGAAATAAAATAATCTTGTTCCATTACATGTTTAAAAAATTCTCAAGAATCTTCTCCCCAACATCACTACTTTTTTCGGGGTGAAATTGAGTGCCATAAAAATTATCTTTACGTAAAGCCGCACTATAATCGAGTCCATATGAACATTCAGCAATCGTTTCTTCGCATAACGGTGCATAAAAACTATGTACTAAATAAATATGTTCGTTTTCAGACACACCTTCAAATAGACCAGACTTAAGCTTGTTAATTTGGTTCCACCCAATTTGTGGAACCTTCACCGAAGTATCAAACTTTACTACATCAACATCAAAAATACCGAGTCCGCTTGTTTTACCTTCTTCAGATGAGTGACACATTAGCTGCATTCCCAAGCAAATACCTAAAACGGGTTGTTTTAAATTGGGAATAATTCTATCGAGGCCACTATCACGAAGTTTTTTCATGGCACTGCTGGCTTCACCCACCCCAGGAAAAATCACCTTATCAGCACTTTGTATTTCCTCAACATTACTACTCAAAACAGCATCATAACCCAAGCGCTTAATAGCAAACTTAATGCTCTGAATATTTCCTGCTCCGTAATTAATAATTACAATTTTCATAAGCTCAAATACGAGGTTAGAAGTTTGAAGTACGATTTGTTGTGCTTCAATTTTTGTTATTCATTTTAAATATATTTACTTTAGTAAAGGCTTATTTGACCTTTCCTTTAACCTTGTACTTTAAACTTCGTACCTACAAGACTCCTTTTGTACTTGGCAATACCATTTTTTCTACATCTCTTTTAACTGCCATTTTTATACTCTTTGCAAAGGCTTTAAAAATAGCTTCAATTTTATGATGTTCGTTGGTACCTTCGGCTTTAATATTCAGGTTTGCTTTAGCACCATCGGTAAATGATTTAAAGAAATGATGAAACATCTCTGTTGGCATGTCCCCTACCATTTCACGTTTAAAGTCTGCATTCCATACCAACCAATTTCGTCCTCCAAAATCGATGGCCGACTGCGCTAAACAATCATCCATAGGTAAACAGAAGCCATAGCGTTCAATACCTAATTTATTACCTAAAGCAGCGTGAAAAACTTCACCCAAAGCAATACCTGTATCTTCTATGGTATGGTGTTCATCAACCTCTAAATCACCTTTAACCTTAATGGTTAAATCCATTTGGCCATGACGTGCCAATTGATCTAGCATGTGGTCGAAAAACGCTAATCCGGTTGTGATATCACTTCTACCCGTGCCATCAAGATTTAGTTTAATAGCAATATCGGTTTCATTCGTTTTTCTATGAATTTCAGCTGTTCTGTTCTTCAGTTTTAGAAACTCATATATCTTCTCCCAATCATTGTTTTCTAAAGCGATATGGGTGTCGAGAGCATCACGTTTTACTGTAATTTCACCCGTACCTAAGTTGGTTTCATCATTAATGAATATACCCTTAGCGCCAAGGTTTTTGGCCAATTCCATATCAGTTAACCGGTCACCAATAACAAAAGAATTTTCTAAATCATAAGATTCAGAAAAGTACTCGGTCAACAATCCTGTTCCTGGTTTTCTGGTGTCAGCATTTTCATACGGGAAAGTACGGTCTAAAAAAACTTTATCAAAAACGACTCCTTCATTTTCAAAAGATTTCATAATGAAATTATGAACTGGCCAAAAGGTGTCCTCAGGAAAAACATCGGTGCCTAAACCATCTTGATTGGTAATCATTACCAATTCATAATCAAGCTCTTTGGCAATTTTACCAAGGAATGTAAATGCCTTTGGATAAAATATCATTTTTTCAAATGCATCTATCTGCTCATCAATAGTTTCTTTTATTATAGTACCGTCGCGGTCTATAAATAATACACGTTTTTTACTTTCCATATTCCTTTGATAATTCTTTTAAAACGTTAATTAAACTATTATTTTCTTCGGATGTTCCCACGGTAAAACGCAATGTATTTTCACATAAAGGTTGTGTAGTTCTGTTTCGCACCACAATTCCTTTTTTCAATAATTGATTATAACGGAGTGTAGCGTCATCTACTTTCGCTAAAATAAAATTAGCATCGGTAGGATATATTTTAGAAACAAACGAAACTGTTTCTAATGTTTTAATCAATTTTACACGCTCTTCTAAAATAGTAGCGACTTCTGCTCTTACCGATTTTTCATCGGACACCCTTTCTATCGCTCGCTCTTGTGTTAATTGATTTACATTGTAAGGTGGTTTTATTTTATTAATAACAGCAATGATTTCTGCAGATGCTAAACAAATACCCAAACGTATACCGGCCATACCATAGGCTTTCGATAATGTTTGTGTCACCATCAAATTAGGGTATTCAGTTAGTTTTGATGTCCAACTTTCTTCTGGTGAGAAATCAATATACGCCTCGTCGATGACCACTATACCCCTAAATGATTTCAAAAGGTCTTCAATACTACGCGTAGAAAAACTGTTTCCTGTAGGGTTGTTTGGTGAACAGAGGAACAACAATTTAGTGTTGTCGTCTATTCTTTCTTTTATTACAGAAACATTCGGTTGAAAAGCATGGGTAAGTAAAACTTCCCTGTTTTCAACTAAATTAATACCTGAGAGTACCTTGTACATACCATACGTTGGTGGCAATGTGATAATGTTATCCTCTTTAGGCTCACAGAAAGCTCTAAACAGTAAATCTAATACTTCATCACTTCCATTACCTAAAAGAATATTTTCTTCTTTGACACCCTTTTGTTTAGCCAAAATAGCCTTTAAGCCTCTTTGTTGTGGATCAGGATACCGATTGACTCCATTTTCAAACGGATTCTCATTCGCATCAAGAAACACCATGGTAGAACCATCGGAAACATATTCATCTCGTGCAGACGAATACGGACTTAAGCCCTTCACATTTTCTCTTGTTATGTTATCTAAATTGAAATTCATTACCTCATAATTAGGTCTCGACTACGCTAAACCAGACAATACTCTATTTTTTTAGGCTATTTAATCTAAGAGTCACCGCATTTTTATGCGCTTGTAAACCTTCGGCTTCAGCCATTAATTCAACGGCATTACCAATAGCTTGAATTCCTTCTCTTGTGATTTTCTGAAATGTCATGCTCTTCATAAAACTATCTAGATTCACTCCACTATACTGCTTTGCATAACCATTTGTAGGCAAGGTGTGATTGGTGCCAGAGGCATAATCCCCTGCGCTCTCGGGTGTATAATTCCCTATAAAAACAGAACCTGCATTTAGCGTGTTATCAATATAAAAATCTTCATTTGCTACACATACTAAATAATGTTCAGGACCATATTCATTGATTAAATCTATAGCAGTTTGGTCATCTTCAACATAAATAAGCTTACTATTGGCTATGGCTTGCCTCGCAATTTCTTTACGTGGTAGTTCTTCTAATTGCAGTGCTACCTCTTTCTCTACAGCATCAATCATCGATTTTGAAGTTGATACTAAAATCACTTGACTATCAATACCATGCTCAGCTTGGCTCAATAAATCGGATGCTACAAAGGCTGCATTTGCAGTATCATCAGCAACCACCAATAATTCTGAAGGTCCAGCAGGCATATCTATCGCTACCCCGTATTTTGTTGCAATTTGTTTGGCAACGGTTACGTATTGATTCCCTGGTCCGAATATTTTATATACTTGTGGAATAGATTCTGTACCAAAGGTCATCCCGGCAATTGCTTGTATACCTCCTACTTTTACTATTTTAGTGACCCCACATAAACTAGCTGTGTATAGAATAGCAGGATTCAACTTCCCTTCTTTATCTGGCGGAGAGCAAAGCACAATCTCATTACAACCCGCAATCGTTGCAGGTACTGCCAACATTAAAATCGTTGAAAATAAAGGTGCCGTACCACCAGGAATGTAAAGTCCGACTTTTTGAATAGGTCGTTTTTCTTGCCAGCAAAAAACTCCCTTCGTAGTTTCTACTTCTACACGACCAGTCTTCTGGGCTTTATGAAATGCTTCGATGTTCGACTTAGCTAGTTGAATAGCAGATTTCAACTCATCAGAAACAAATGCTTTTGCATCCTCAATTTCTACATCTGAAACCAACATATTATCTAAACTAGCCTTATCGAATTGTTGCGTGTATTTCTTTAACGTAATATCACCTTCTTCTGACACCTCATTAAAGATAGTCTTAACCAATCCTTCAATATCAGCAACGGTCTGAGTAGGACGTCTTAAAACGTTTTTCCAGTCTTCTCTCTTAGGATTATATATCTTGTTCATTTTTTTAAAAGCCTTTGTTACAGTACCATCTTTTCAATTGGGCAAACCAAAATTCCTTCCGCTCCAGCTTTTTTCAACTCATCGATGACTTCCCAAAAAGAATCCTTATTAATAACCGTATGAACAGAACTCCAACCCTTATCAGCTAATGGTAGTACCGTTGGACTTCGCATTCCTGGCAATAATTTTAATATTCCGTCTAACTTTTCATTAGGTGCATTCAGTAACACGTATTTTGAACCTCTAGCTCGTAAAACAGATTGAATACGGAATTGTAATTTCTCTAGTAACTCTCTTCTTTCTTCAGAAATATTTGGAGAAACCGCCAATACAGCCTCACTGGTAAGCATTACTTCTACTTCTTTTAGATTGTTCTTAAACAGCGTACTACCACTAGATACAATATCACAAATAGCATCAGCTAAACCAATATTTGGAGGTATCTCAACAGAACCACTAATAATGTGTAAATCTGCATTGACGCCTTTATCTTTCAAGTAATTTATTACGGTGTTAGGATAGGAAGTTGCTATACGTTTTCCTTCAAAATCCTTTATCGATTTATACTTAAATGATTTTGGTACCGCTAATGAAACTTTACATTTAGAAAACCCTAATTTCTCAGCAATGGAGATATCCTCTCCTTTTTCAATCAAAACATTTTCTCCGATGATAGCTATATCTACTACTCCGTCTCTTAAATATTGAGGAATATCTCCATTCCTAAGATAGAAAACCTCCATTGGAAAATTTCTTGACGAAGCTTTAAGTTGGTCTTTTCCATTATCAATGGAAATTCCGCAATCCTTTAAAATCTGAAGAGATTCCTCATTTAGTCTTCCCGATTTCTGAATAGCAATTCTAATTTTAGTCATTTTTTTTATTTAATGCTTGGCAACCAAAACAGAGTTAAATACAAAACCCGTTTGATTGCTCAAACGGGTTTTTAAATATGTTGTACTACTACAATACATTCCTACCTCGCCAGAGCGTGAGTATGAATATGATGATGTGTAGTTCTGTTTTTCATTATGGTGTAAATGTAAAAGGTATTTTTGATTTCACAAAACAAATGTTTAAAATGAAACAAAAACTTTAACCTACGTGTTTTAGTTATTTCCTAATATTAATGGAAGACCATCGCTACCACCCACAATCACTACTTTTGTATTTGGTGACTCCGCTAATTTTAAAGTAGCATCAATTCCTTTATCCTTTAATATCTGATCATTTAAAGATGCACTTAAAATACGGTTGGCATCAGCTTTACCTTGCGCTTCAATAGTAACCTTTTCAGCCTCTTTTTTAGCAGTAACTAATCTAAACTCATATTCCAATGATTCTTGTTCTTGTCTTAATTTACGCTCAATAGCATCTTTAATAGTATCTGGTAACGTTACGTCACGAACCAAAACTTCATTCAATTGAACATTTTGCTTATCAAGAATTTTTTTGGTTTCGGCAAAAATTTCATCTTGTATAGCATCACGCTTACTAGAATATAATTGTTCAGGGGTATAACGCCCTACAACACTTCTGGCAGCACTACGAATAGCTGGCTTAATTACTCGATCTAAGTAGTTTTCCCCTAAATTTTGGTGAAGAAAACCTAATTCACTATCAACAGGTTGATACCACGCAGATGCATCTATTTGAATTTCAAGACCATTTGATGATAGTACTTTCATTTTTTCAAAAAGCTCTTGTTGACGTACTTCATATACAAACACCCTATTCCATGGGGCTACAAGATGAAATCCTTCACCCATTGGCGCCTCATCGGTAACTACACCTCCACCAAACGTTTTATACAAAACCCCTGCTTGACCTGAATCGATGGTCACGGTAGATTTTGAAATTCCAATAATCAATACAATAAAAATAAATATTGCGGGTAACGCAATCTTTGGTAACTTATCCATTTGTGTCTATTTAAATTAATCCGTTATATTTTCTGATAAACCATTCTGCCGCGAAAGCAAAAACGATGATTGCCAAAAGAAATTTGAAATCTATCAAAGATACGATATTTTCAATGCTTTTCTCTGTAGGCACATAGTTGTCATTTTCAATTAATTCCTTTTTTAAATCTTCTATCTGCGAAGGATAAAATTGTTTTCCTCCAGAGTTTAAAGCAAGTTTTTCCATTTTTAAATTATCGCTAGAGACAAATTGATTTTCCATATCAAATTCAGAGATTACAAATGAACCAGTTTCAGATTTTGTTTCATTTATAACTGATACTTTAAAGTCATATTCACCAGCTAATAGATTAGAAAGGTCTGCTTCAAAATATCCGTTTTTTAAAACCATAGGATAATCTTGACTAGAATTTGTTTTTCTATTGGTTACCCTAATTTTCATCTTTGCATTAGGATCAAACATAAAGGCCTCATCAAAATAAGTGGCAGAAATAATGGCATTGGTACTACCTTCGTATACCTTTTCATATTCAACATTAAGACGCGATTTATTCTTTGTGCTAGTTAGGTAGCGAATCAAATTAGCCATAAACTCCTCAAAATTGATAAAATCTCCAGTGTTTCTGAAGTTTTGCATGCGCCATTTCCAAAGATTTTCACCAACGAGCAAAGCCTGTTTTTTAGAATTGTCCTCTATAACTGACAATAACGGCTGTTGAACATTCAACCCTTTAATTTGAGCACCTAGCATTGTCTCGTAAGGTTTTTGAAAAATGATGGGGCCTGCGTCACTTAACAATGGGGGAAAATCAGTTAAATCGAATTTAGAAATATCATACTTTGAAAATGCATTGTTCAACAAGGCGATAACCTCTTGTTGCGGATAACCGTTTTCAATTTCAAAACCAAGATTCGCTTCATTCAAAAATAAATAATCTGTATGAGGACCTGTAATTATAAAAGTGTTTGCATTTTTACTTTTGGCATAATCGAATGAGCTTTTAAAACTTGAAGTAGGCTGATAAAAAATGAATAAATCCATTTCATCTAATATACTAGCAGCAACGTTTGGCTTTAAAATGATTACTTCTCTTTGTTCATTACTTTCTATAGCCTTTTTCAGAGTTCCTAAATCGGGATGCAAAATATCGGCAATCAATGCTATTTTTGTCTTTTCATCAATAACCTCAATACTAGTAGCCCTTCGATTATTCGTTATATTTTGTTCTTCAGCTAATTGTGATATTTCTACAATCAAATTTTTAATTCCTACGGTATTAGCATCTATATTAATTGATAAGGTTTTAAAATTAGATTCGCTATTAAAATTTAAATTCTCTCGATGTGCTATTCTATCATTGACCTTAACGGTTACGGTAGTCGAAACGGCCGTGTTTCCTTGATAAGAAATATAGGTTTCTAAAGGGAATTTGTTTTTAAGAAAAGCATATTTATTAGTTAAAATAGGTCCGACAGATAAATCCTTATACTTAGTAGTATCTCCCAAGACAACAGTATAAAGAGTACTATTTTTGTCAGATTTAAAATAACTATAATCTTGACCAATAGTTTGGTTACCGTCAGACAATAATAACGTTACCGTCTGTTCTCTAGCGAAAACATCTTTTAAAGCAGTTAGAGATTTATATATATTGGTGTTCTTATCTTTAAATGTTAGGCTATCATGAACTCCTAATTCATTACCAAAGTGATAATCGCTTATTTTAAATCTACTTGAAATTTCTGGTGAGGATTTTAATTCAGAGATTAACTCCTTAATTTCATCACCACTCTCAGAAATAGAACTTGAATTATCAGCTAAAATCACCAGATTTGGCTTTTCTAGACTATAAGACTTCTGGGAAAATTGAGGGTTTATTAGTAATAGTAAAACACCAAATACCCCTATAAAACGAAAAAAGGCTAAAAGTAAATATATTTTACTCTTAGCCTTTTGTTTATATACATATTGA
>CAXBIJ010000034.1:0-16569 GCA_963975675.1 uncultured Maribacter sp.
AAGGTAAGTACACGAGTCATTGGTTGCCTAGTTTTGACGATATGGAAGAAAAGATTGAGTTCGATTTAACCATTGAAGCTCATAAGAAGTATCAAGTTATTGCGAATGGTAGTTTGGTCACCAAGTCAAAAGAAAAAGATGAGTTTACCATCTGGGCTTTTGATATGGAAAAACCAATGAGCAGTTATTTGCTTGCATTTGCCATAGGTAATTATGATAAGCAAATATTAGTGTCTAAAAGTGGGGTTTCAATTGAGAATTACTTTTACCCTGAGGATAATTTAAGGGTGGAACCCACTTATAGATATACTAAAAGAATTTTTGATTTCTTAGAAACCGAGATAGGCGTAGCTTACCCATGGCAAAATTATAAGCAAGTTCCTGTACATGATTTTTTGTACGCAGGTATGGAAAATACAAGTGCTACTTTCTTTTCTGACACCTATGTTATTGATTCCACTTCATTTATTGATAGAAATTATGTGAATATAAATGCGCACGAATTGGCACATCAATGGTTTGGGAATCTGGTAACCGAAAAAAATAGTGAGCATCATTGGTTACATGAGGGTTTTGCTACATACTATACTTACTTAGCTGAGAAGGAAGTATTTGGAGATGATTATTACTATTGGAAGTTATTTGATACAGCCAAAATTTTAAATGAAGCTTCAGAAAAAGGAGAAGGGGAGAGTTTGCTGAATTCTAAAGCTAGTAGTCTTACTTTTTATGAAAAAGGAGCTTGGGCTTTGTCTATGCTTAGAGAAGAAATAGGGGACTCAGCGTTTAAAGAAGGAATTAAGAAATACCTAAATAAATACCAGTACCAAAATGCGACTGTTGCAGATTTTATTGCTGTAATGGAGAAGGTGAGTGGCAAAGATTTAAATGAGTTCAAAGGGGTTTGGTTAGAAGGGAAGGATTTTCCGAAAGAGATAGCTAAAGACTTTTTAATAAAAAAAAGCTCTTCTGTAAGAATGTTTTATGTTTGGAAACATGACAGGGAGAAGACATTTACGTCTAAAGAAACCTTAGAAGATTCAGAATTGTCAATCGAATTAAAACTTGAACTTCTTAAGCTTAAGAATGATTTTATTGGAATGCAACTTTGGCCCATAATTGTAAATGATGATATTAAAATAAGACAATTTGCTGCAAAGAAAATGGATATTATTCCTGAAGAATTACGGGAGTTTGCTGAACCTTTATTATTAGATGATAGTTATATTACCAATGAATTAATGCTGTATAATCTTTGGACTAGTTTTGATTATGATAGAAGTGTTTTTTTAGATAAAACAAAAGATATTATCGGACTTCCTAATAAAAATGTACGCTTGCTTTGGCTTACGTTGGCGTTAATAACTAAAAAATATAATTCAGAATTGAGTACTGCGTATTATGAAGAACTTGTTGAATATACGAGCTCAATTTATAACCCAGAAGTACGACAAACTGCTTTTCAATTCCTATTTGAAATTCAGGCACTCAATGATGACGTATTAACCAATTTGATTAAAGCAGCGAATCATCATTCTTGGCAATTCAGAAATTTCTCCAGACGGTTATTAGATTCTTTATTGGAAGATAAAGAACATAAAAGTGAAATTGAAAAGGTGTCAAAGCAACTAAATATAGCAGATTTACGTTATCTTAAAACGAAATTAGATTTTAAATGAAAGCATTAGTTATTTCTGGTGGTGGAAGTAAAGGAGCCTTTGCAGGGGGTGTCGCCCAATACCTAATTCAAGAAGAAGGAAGAAAGTATGATATTTTTGTCGGCACTTCTACCGGAAGCCTATTAATTTCTCATTTGGCCTTGGGTAAATTGGATAAAATCAAGGAAATCTATTCTAATGTTAATCAAAAAAGCATATTTAATAATTGCCCTTTTCTAGTAAAGAATATACGCGGTAATGAAGAGATTTCCATTAATCATTGGAATGTTCTACGCAATTTTATAGTAGGAAAAAAGACCTTTGGTGAAAGTGAAAATCTTAGAAAGCTAATTGAAACTAGTTTAACCCTTGAAGAGTTTGAGACTTTAAAAAACGGTGATTCTGATGTGATTATTACGGTTTCTAATTTGTCATTAAACCAGGTGGAGTATAAATCTATTAAAGAGTGTACGTATGAAGATTACTGCGATTGGATTTGGATATCAGCTAACTATACGCCATTCATGAGTTTGGTTCGAAAAAATGGTTGTGAATATGCTGATGGTGGTTTGGGTAGTATTGTACCTATAGAAGAGGCTATTAAAAGAGGAGCTACAGAAGTTGATGTGGTTGTTTTACATACCGAGGTAAATTATTTAAATAGGGTAGCATCTAGAAATCCGTTCGAGTTGATCACTACAATGATGAGCTTTATCTTGGATCGTATTGAAAATCAGAATATCAGAATAGGAAAATTGGTTGCCAATCAAAAGAACGCAATTATAAATCTGTTTTATACACCAACGATATTAACGACCAATTCTTTAATATTTGATAAAGAAAAGATGACCTTGTGGTGGAAAAGAGGCTATTTGTACGCTAAAAATAAGAACGAAGAAACAAACCCTATTGAGCCAAATGAGAATGAATAATTCTCATCAGTGATAAAAAGACAAATAATTTTATACAACAAATGCTTTCATAATTGAAAGCATTTGTTTTTTATTCAAGTATGAGTATTCCTTTTAAACCTACTACCACAAATCACCAATTTCTTTTTTTACAAAAGAAAGAGCAGTAGCGGAAGGCGAAGTTTTTTCCATTGTTTCATTAAGAATGTCTTCTCTTAATTTGTCAGCAGATTCGGTTTGGCTCATTGCTGCTTTTCTAATCATTTGTATTGTTGCACTTTTTGCAGCTTTTATTATGTTCCAACATTCGTCGGTCATATAAATTTGTTGCGATAAATTATGATCAAATTCTGTCTCAATACTTTTAATCAATAAACTTTCATAAGCACCTTTGTCTTTAGATTGTGGCCCAACACGCACTACTAAACTAGGAATTGCAATTCTCTCTAAAAATAATGCCATTCGTTCATAAGCCTGCAAGCGAACTGGTAAGAGGTCTTTTTGAGAATCTTTATGTAAAAGAAAACGTCTGCGACCTTCTTCATTGTTGGTGTGCAATCTAAAAAAATAGAAAGCAATCGCGCCCGTAACTACTGATGGTAATAAATATGCGAAAAGTTGAAATATTTGATCTGAGGTCATTTTTGAGATTATTTATTGAATTATACCAGTTTAAAACGATGATTTTATTCAATTATTATAATGGTTCATCGATGAAATACAAGTAATTTAATTTTTTGAGTCTCCTTTCGCCATATCATAAAATGCTTTATAATTTGGTTGAAATTTAATTTGTAACGATTCACGAAGTCCACCATCTTGGCCAACTGCAACAATGTGCTCTCCTTTTACACCGAAATCTCTAATGAGAATACTGGCTATAGCAGTTGCTTGTTGAAGTGCAATGTCCATTTCTCCTGTTATATTTAAGCTTGCTACTGTAATTATGCTTTTGGGATTAGCATTAATCACTTTGGCTACATTCTCTAGCCATCCTTTAGATTCACTCGAAGGATTTGTGCCAACACCATCTTCAAAGAAAAAGTCTAGTTTCTCAGAAATTATTACAGTGCCATCAGAAACACCAACTTTTGCGTTTTCGCCTAATACTTGTTTAGTGTTTGTTAATATCCTAACCGCAGTAGAGTCATTACTTGCTACACCATCTGTAATACCCTTAAGTTGCTCTTCTTTACGTTTTAAAGTCGCTAAGGTTTTATTAATATTATCTGAATTTTGACTAGATAGTGCTGCGAAGCTATTAAGGTTTTTCATCAAAGTAGCATTAGCATCTTGTAGCTCAGTTACCTGTAATTGAAGTTCATCGGCACGTTGTAAGCCTAATTTTTCATTGTGCTGTGCGGTACTAACTATTCTCGATACAGAATCGAGTTTGTATTTTAGTTCTTGATTCTGATTTATTAATTCACTTTTTTTCTGAGCTTCTACATTGCTTAATCCAACAATTAAAAGAGCTGAACATAAAAAAAATCTTACCATATTAAATATGCATTAAATAAGTTAATCTAAATTTTGCCGCCAAGATACGAACAGTCTTTTAATTCTTGAACACCATTGAACGGTACTTTAGTTTTATTATATCCGTAGGTTGAGGCTAAACTTCGATTTAAATTATTGTCATCTACATTTACTTGAACATCATCCATAGTAAATTGGCTTGGATGTTCATAGCCAGCTGCGTGTGTAATTTCTAAAAATTCTTTTCTAAAGGTATTGAAGTACTGAGCCAAACGGTCTGATTTTAATGGTACGTTTATACCTTTTTGTAACCATTTACTCTGGGTTGCAATACCGGTTGGGCATCTGTTGGTATGGCATACTTGTGCTTGTATACAACCAATACTCATCATGGCTTCACGAGCGACATTTATACAGTCTACACCCATAGCAAATGCCATTGCCGCTTTTGCAGGAAAACCTAGTTTTCCTGAACCTATAAATACAATACGATCTGTAATATTCCTGTTTAAAAATACCCTATATAGACTTGAAAAACCGTAAACCCATGGCAAAGAAACATGATCAGCAAATGAAGGGGGAGCAGCACCGGTACCACCTTCACCACCATCAACAGTGATAAAATCTGGACCTTTTCCTGTTTTTAACATATTGTCTGCCAATTCTTCCCATTGATCCAGCTTTCCTATTGCTCCTTTTATACCTACTGGCAATCCGGTTTCATTTGCAATAGCTTCTATAAATGCCATTAATTCTTCAACGTTGGAAAACGCTTTATGAGTAGCGGGTGACAATACATCTTTACCAACTTCAACACCTCTTATTTCTGCAAGCTCAGTTGTTATTTTTGCACCTGGTAATACACCACCTTTACCTGGTTTCGCACCTTGAGATAATTTAATTTCTATGGCTTTGATACACGGATTGTCTTCAACCAATTTTTTCATTTTCTCCATAGAGAAATTTCCATCTTGGGTTCTGACACCAAAATAACCTGTTCCGAAATGAAAAATAATATCACCTCCGTGTTGGTGGTAAGGTGAGAGTCCACCTTCACCGGTATTATGATAAGCGTTTGCCTTTTTTACACCTTTATTCATCGCTTCGACAGCTGCAGCAGAAAGTGAACCAAAGCTCATAGCAGAAACATTGACGACACTACCTGGTCTGTAAGGCTTTTTGCGATTATTGTACAAGCCCATTGTTTTTGCGCACGGTATAAATGTCGGTACACTTTCATTTGGGTGGCCACTAGGTAACTTGTATGCCATCATACTATTTTTTATAAAAATATGCTGGTGGTCATATAAATCTCGGTCAGAACCAAAACCTTCATAATTATTCTCTTTTTTTGCTGAAGCATAAATCCAACCCCTTTCAATTCTATTAAAAGGAAGCTCTTCTCTATTGTTAGCAACAAAATATTGACGCATTTCTGGCCCGATACTTTCTAACCAATATCTAAAATGCCCAACTATTGGGAAATTATGTTTAATCGTGTGGCTTTTCTGTATAAAAATATCCCATATCGCAACTAAAATAATGAACAAAAAAATCCAAGCCCACCATGGTGGACTTGGAATAGAATTTAGAAATTGACTCATCAATATTATCCTTTTATTTTAATATCTAAAAGTGGTGTTTTATCACTATTTAAATAATCTAGACTCATTTCTGTAAGCGTACGTACACCTAAAAGTAGTCCACTATCATCAATCAAAAAATCTGGCGTATGATGTGGGTATGATTTTGTGCTGCCAGGTGTCATTCCTCCTAAGAAAAAGAAAAATCCTGGAGCTTCTCTTTGAAAATATGAAAAATCTTCAGCACCCGTTATTGCTTTTTGAAATTGAACATTGGCCTCACCAGCTACTCTTTTCATAGTAGGTAACATTTGATCTACCAATTCAGGATTGTTATAGGTGATATCTGTAGCATCTTTAATTTCACAAGTAGCTTCACCACCGTATGCTTTTGCAATGGTAGTTACCATTTCTATCATACGCTTATTAAGCTTGTCCTTCATGTCATAATCCAACGTTCTAATAGTACCAATCATCTCAGCTGTTTCAGGTATAATATTGAAACGTACACCACTCCTTATTTTTCCTACTGTAATTACTGCTGCTTCATTGGTAAGTTCAGTTTCTCTACTTATAATAGTTTGTAGACCATCAATTATTTTTGCACTAATTAAAATAGGATCAACACCAGACCATGGTTGTGAACCGTGAGATTGCTTCCCTTTTACATTAATAGTGAAACTCTGAGCCGCAGCCATTGTACCACCAGATTTATATTTAATTACGCCTACAGGTGTTTGAGAATTAATATGAAGACCAAATATAGCATCTACTTTAGGGCTATTCATTACACCTTCTTTAACCATTAAAAGGGCGCCGCCTTCTTCACCTGGTGGTGGACCTTCTTCTGCTGGTTGAAAGATAAACTTCACTGTTCCCTTAATTTTATCTTTGTTTTTAGACATTACTTCAGCAACGCCCATTAAAATTGCAGTATGCGTATCGTGACCACAGGCATGCATAACACCTACCTTTTCACCCATAAATTCTGAAGAGACATTAGATTTGTAGGGTAAATCATTTCTTTCTGTTACAGGTAATGCATCAATATCTGCTCTTAATGCTACAACTTTACCAGGTAAATCCCCTTTTAAAATACCAACCACACCTGTAAATGCAACCCCGGTCTGAATTTCGATTCCTAATGATTTTAAATGCTTAGCAATTTTTTCAGCAGTTTTAAATTCTCTGTTACCCAATTCTGGATTTTGATGAATTTCTCTACGCCATTCAATTACCTTGCCTTCTATAGCAGTATAATCCTTTTCAAGATTTGGCCCCTGTGCTTGAACGGAAAATCCGAAAAGAACGAAAGCCAAAAAACCTAGTTTTCTCATAATCAGTGTTTAAATTAATATTATTCTACATGTTACTATTGATGGTAAAACTTTTTCAGCAGTAACTTGTAATTTCAATACGATGTTATAATGGTTAAATATATTCAAAATGAAAAGAAATACCCTGCATTGTTTATAAATCTAAATGACATCACTTTTAGTATCCCTATATAATGGCTAAATTCACGCCTCTAAAAGAAAGAAAATTTGAGCTCATTTATAGACGAATTGAACGATGCCCAAAAGGCTCCTGTTTTGCACAAAGATGGGCCTCTAATGGTAATTGCTGGAGCCGGATCTGGGAAAACACGTGTATTAACTTATAGAATTGCCCACCTAATGGCACAAGGGGTCGATTCTTTTAATATTTTGGCTTTAACCTTTACCAATAAAGCTGCTCGTGAAATGAAAGTCCGTATTTCTAATATTGTAGGTTCTACGGAAGCAAAAAATCTTTGGATGGGGACTTTCCACTCTGTTTTCGCCAAACTATTACGCATAGATGGTAATAAACTGGGTTATCCAGCTAATTTCACTATTTATGATACTCAAGATTCTCAACGCTTGTTATCTTCCATTATTAAGGAAATGGGTTTAGATAAGGATATCTATAAATACAAACAGATTCAGAATAGAATTTCCTCATTTAAGAATAGTTTAATAACAGTTAAGGCATATCGTAATGATCCTGATTTAGTTGAGCAAGATGCAATGGCCAAAAAGCCTAGAACAGGAGATATATATGAAAATTATGTAGATCGATGTTTTAAGGCCGGAGCGATGGATTTTGATGATTTATTGCTACGCACCAATGAATTACTAACGCGTTACCCAGATGTATTGATGAAGTATCAAGATCGTTTTAGGTATATTTTAGTAGATGAGTACCAAGATACAAATCATTCACAATACTTAATCGTTAAGGCATTAGCTGATCGTTTTCAGAATATTTGTGTGGTAGGTGATGATGCACAAAGTATATATTCTTTTAGGGGAGCTAATATTAGTAATATTTTAAACTTTCAAAAAGATTACGAAAATGTTGGCATGTATCGATTAGAACAGAATTATCGATCAACCAGAAATATTGTAAATGCTGCCAATTCAATAATTGGTAAAAACAAAAATCAAATTGAGAAGGTGGTTTGGACCGCTAATGACGATGGTGCCGCTATTAAAATTCATAGAAGCCCTACAGATGCTGAAGAGGGGCGATTTGTTGCGAATTCTATTTGGGAGCATCGAATGCAAGAGCAAATGAATAATGGTGAATTTGCAGTATTGTATAGAACAAACTCTCAATCTAGATCTATTGAAGATGCACTGCGTAAACGTGATATTCCATATCGTATTTATGGTGGATTATCATTTTATCAGCGTAAAGAAATTAAAGATGTGCTATCGTATTTACGTATGGTCATCAATCCGAAAGATGAAGAAGCTTTAAAAAGAATCATTAATTTTCCAGCAAGGGGAATTGGTGGTACTACTCTAGATAAACTTGTTGTTGCTGCGAATCATTATAACCGCTCCATATTTGAAGTTATGGAGAATATTGATAAAATTGATCTAAAGATAAACTCAGGTACTAAGCGAAAACTTCAAGATTTTGTAATCATGATTAAGAGTTTCCAGGTCATGAACGAAACTACAGATGCTTTTGTATTGTCTGAACATGTAGCCAAAAAGACTGGAATTTTATTAGAATTCAAAAAAGATGGGACTCCCGAAGGTATCGGTAAAATGGAGAACATCGAAGAACTTTTAAATGGTATTAAAGATTTTGTAGAAGGTCAGAAAGAAATTGATGGAGCAACAGGAAATATTGGTGAGTTTTTAGAAGACGTTGCTCTAGCAACAGATTTAGATAAAGATACTGGTGATGATGACAGGGTTGCTCTTATGACGATACATTTGGCTAAAGGTCTTGAATTTCCGTATGTATATATTGTAGGAATGGAAGAAGATCTTTTTCCATCGGGAATGCGCATGAGTACTCGCAGTGAATTGGAAGAAGAACGTAGACTTTTCTACGTGGCACTTACACGAGCTGAGAAACAAGCTTATCTTACTTATACTCAAAATAGATACCGATGGGGTAAATTGATTGATGCAGAGCCTAGTCGATTTTTAGAGGAAATTGATGAGCAATATGTAGAGAATTTAACCCCTGTTGATGGCGGGTATCGTTATAAATCTCTAATAAACCCTGATATCTTTGGAGATATAGACAAAAGTAGGTTGAGGCAAGAAAAGCCGGTTCGGGGTACACCACCAATTGTTGGGCAACCAAATTCAAATCAGTTAAAAAAATTACGTAAAATTAAACCACAATTATCAGAACCAGTCGGTAATACGAATGCTATAGATCCAAATTTAGCCGTAGGTTCTTTAGTGAACCACACAAGATTTGGTAGAGGAAAAGTTGTTCAATTAGAAGGGTCTGGTAATGATCGAAAAGCTGAAATAATGTTCGATAAAGGGGATATTAAAAAATTACTACTTCGATTTGCTAAATTAGAGGTAATAAGCTAGAATTTCGATTTATTTTTTTGAAAATAATAGGCTTAAATTGATAAAAAATATGAAAAAGTATAATTTCATTTTAATTTTACTAACCATTTTTATTTTGGCATGCTCGAGTTCTAATGGGACCGAATCAGAAGCTGAAGTAACGAAAACGCCTGACCCCAAGCCGGAAGAAACTGCTAATAACATAAAAGATCCTGATAGTATTGATTATTGGGATAATGCAGAGTTGGTTTGGAGTGATGAATTTGATGGGGTATCACTATCCACTGAAAATTGGATTTTAGAAACCGGTGGTAATGGATGGGGTAACAACGAACTTCAAAATTATCAACCTGAAGGGAATACAGAGGTAAGTGATGGAACTTTAAAGATTATAGCTAAAAGAAATACAGATAATACTATTGAAGGCGCATTTACATCTGCTCGTCTAAATAGTAAACAGTCATTCAAGTTCGGTAGAATGGAAATTAGAGCAAAATTACCAGAACATAAAGGTAACGGTACATGGCCGGCATTATGGATGTTGGGTAGTAATATTCAAAATGTAGGATGGCCTGCTTGCGGCGAAATTGACATGATGGAATATGTAAGTTTTAAACCGAATAAAACTCATTTTACAATTCATAGTACCGCCAATAATCATACTATTGGAACTGAGATTACTTCTGGTGCAGTTGATTTAGAATCTATTGAAGAGGAATTTCATAATTTCGGAATTTTGTGGTCTTCAAAATACATCAAATTTTATGTTGATGATATAGAGAATGTTCAATTTATGTTTAGAAGACCTACAAGTAGTACTGTAGAGAATTGGCCGTTTTCAGATAATTTTTATTTCTTAATGAATATAGCTGTTGGCGGAAATTGGGGTGGACTTGAAGGAGTTGATATGTCTATTTTTCCTGCCACTATGGAAGTTGATTATATTAAGTGAATTAAATCATATAAAGTGGCCGAATTTATAAAAATATACGAGGAAAATCCGAACCCAAAAGAAATAAAAAGGGTAGTGGATGTGCTACGTAAAGGTGGCTTAGTTATTTACCCGACCGATACTGTTTATGGCTTGGGT
This sequence comes from uncultured Maribacter sp., assembly GCA_963975675.1. Taxonomy (GTDB): domain Bacteria; phylum Bacteroidota; class Bacteroidia; order Flavobacteriales; family Flavobacteriaceae; genus Maribacter. Next base: position 10,573 of record CAXBIJ010000034.1, read on the forward strand.
TGTGATATTACCAATACTAAAGCGTTAGAGAAAATTGCACGAATTAAAGGAATTAAACTCGCAAAGGCAAATTGGTCATTTATTTGTACCGATTTAAGTAATTTGTCTGACTATGTTCGACAAATTGATACTGCTACATTTAAAATTTTAAAGAGAGCATTACCAGGACCTTATACATTTATTTTACCTGGTAATAATAATTTACCCAAAGAGTTTAAAAAGAAAAAAACAGTTGGTATTCGGGTACCTGACAACAGTATTGTGAAAGCCTTAGTAGAAGGTTTAGGTAACCCCATTGTATCGACATCAATCCGTGATGATGATGATGTTTTAGAATATACTACTGATCCTGAACTTATTTTTGAGAAATGGGAGAACCTTGTTGATGTTGTTATCGACGGTGGTTATGGTGGAAATATTGGGTCTACTATTATAGACGTCTCTAATGGGAACGCTGAAGTTATTCGTGAAGGAAAAGGCAGCCTAGATATTATTTAAATAAATTCTTAGAAAAGTATACTTATAAAAAAAGCGGCCTAATTAGGCCGCTTTAATTTTATAATGTAATCAGTTTTATTTTTTGTTGATAGCAGGATCTTTCATTCCTTCTTCAATCATACTATAGAACTGATCAATTTTAGGAAGAACAACGATACGAGTTCTTCTGTTTTTTGATTTTTCAGTTGAAGAAATTGGAATGTATTCTGATCTACCAGCAGCTGTCATACGCTTAGGATCAACATTGAAATCATTTTGTAGAATACGAACCACAGCAGTAGCACGTTTTACACTTAAATCCCAGTTGTCTAATAATGAACCATTACCTCTGTATGGTACATTATCGGTATGACCTTCAACCATAAATTCGAAATCAGGCTTATTATTTACAACTTTAGCAACTTTACCAAGAACTTCTTTTGCTCTACTAGTAATATTGTAGCTACCACTGCTAAATAATAATTTGTCTGATATAGATACGAATACAACACCTTTTTCAACGCTGATTTCGATATCATCATCATCCATATTTCCTAAAACACCTTTTAAGCTCTGAACCAAAGAAAGGTTAACAGAATCTCTACGGGTAATAGCATCATTTAATTTACGAATAGTTAAATCTTTTTCTTGAAGACTTTCTAAAGATTTCTCTAAGTTCTCAGCACCTTTGGTAGTCAAAGTTGTCAAGTTACCCATATTGTTAATAAGGTCTTGGTTGTTAGCTTTTAAGAAAGCATTTTGATCTTCTAAAGTCTGTAGTCTTGAGGAAGCTGTTGCTTTCTCTTCTAAACAATTGTTTAATTTAACTGTTGCCGAATTTAATAAATCTTGTGTTCCTTTGTGCTTTGCTTCAAGATCTGCATATTTCTTCGATGATACACACGAAGACAATAAAAGCGTTACTCCAAGACATCCTAATATTATTTTCTTCATAATTTAATCTATTATATTTATTTAGTTATTTACTTAATTTTCGCATCTAAGCGTCTCCAAAATTATATAATTACCAAGTCACTTATATACTACGTTAGTTAATCTTTTACTAAAATGTTAAAATTACTTATCCTATGTACGAAGTAAGACCATACAATGGACTTTGTAAGATAATATTTTCTAAGAAAATTGGTTTTTTCTCGCTTCTTGTACATTTTTCTAAATTGTCTATAAAAGCTTAAATGGGCTCTAAAAATAGCAAAAAAGTGTTTAAACCTCAATTGCCAAATAAACCGTAAGGCTGCTATACCATCTAAAAGTAATCGTAAGAAGATAATAATAAAGGCTTTTCTTCTTGGAAGATTTTTTGTTATTGAAAATAAGGAATTTCTAAAATTTAAATACGTTTTCTTCGGATTCATGTTACTTAATGTAGAACCTCCTAAGTGATATACTTTTGAAGTGCCAACATACATAATTTTGTAACCATGATTTTTTGCTCGCCAACAAAAATCCACTTCTTCTTGGTGTGCAAAGTAATCTGCATCGAAACCTTTTAGTTCTTCAAAAACATTTTTTTTGACAAACATACACGCTCCGGTTGCCCAGAAAATTTCCTTAATGTCATCATATTGCCCATTGTCACGTTCTAAGGTTTGAAAAATTCTACCTCTACAGAAAGGATAACCTAATTGATCAATGAAACCACCACCAGCACCTGCATACTCAAAATAGTCTTTCTTTAATAGGTCTAAAATTTTAGGTTGAATAATAGCAACGTCTGGAATAGTGGAAAAAGCATTTATTATTGGTGTTAACCAATTGGGAGTAACTTCTACATCTGAATTTAAAAGGCAATAGATATCTGCATCTACATGTAATAAAGCATCATTATATCCTTTAGCAAAACCACCATTTTCTGTATTCTTTATAATTTTAATGGTAGGGTAATTTGTGGTAACAAATGCAATTGAATCATCGGTCGAAGCATTATCTGCCACATAGATTTCAGCATCATTTGAATGTTCGATAACAGAGGGTAAGAATCTCTCTAAAAGAACTTCACCATTCCAGTTTAATATGACTATTGATATCTTCAAAACGAACGCAAATTAACGGCTAAATTCAGGAATCTCATGCATAAATTCATATTTTTCCGCCACCAAGTCTGTTTGACAGTAAAAATGAGATAGGCCATTGCTCACCATTAGGTAATTAGCATTGAGTTTAAAGTTATATTGTGCTATTTGGTCAAAGGTAGATTGTGAAATATTAATTTCTGGTGCTTTACACTCTACTAGTATGTGTAATTGCCCATTGGGTTTAAAAACAACAACGTCATATCTTTTTTTTAGTCCGTTCAGGGTAATTTGCTTTTCAACATTAATATGGCTCAACGGATAATTCTTTTCTTGGATTAAAAATTGAACCACATGTTGTCTTACCCATTCTTCTGGAGTAAGAACCACAAACTTTTTACGTATTTCGTCAAAAATTAAGGTTCTATTTTCGTTATTTTTGACCCTGAAAGTGTAGCATGGAAAATTAAGTTGCTGCATTACACAAAGTTGATGAATTTTTCTGAATGGACGAAGCTGTACAAATAGTCAATACAATAAAGAAAGGTCAAATTAGTCCTATCTATTTTCTTTTTGGCGAAGAAGCCTATTTTATTGATAAAATATCTGATTATATAGGTGATAAGGTTTTAACCGAAGAGGAAAAAAGTTTTAATCAAATGGTTCTTTATGGCAGAGATGTATCGATTGATGATATTGTAAGTAATGCAAAGCGGTATCCTATGATGGCAGAAAGGCAAGTTGTCATTGTTAAAGAGGCTCAACACCTTTCAAGATCAATAGAGCAACTTTGTGCTTATGCCGAAAACCCACAACAAAGTACTGTGCTTGTAATTTGCTATAAATATAAGAAGCTAGATAAGCGTAAAAAGCTATTCAAGATTATAAAAAAGAACGGTGTTATTTTCGAAAGTAAAAAGCTTTATGAAAACCAGGTTAGTGATTGGCTTAGAAAGCATTTATTAAGCAGAGGTTATAGCATATCGCATAAGGCTGCTAATTTGTTGGTTGAATATTTAGGTACCGATTTAAGTAAAATAAGTAAGGAGCTTGAAAAATTAAAATTGGCATTACCCCAACAAACAGAAATTACTCCTGAGCATATAGAAGAACATATTGGTATAAGTAAAGATTACAACAATTTTGAATTGAAAAGAGCTATTGGTGAACGTGATATGTTGAAGGCTACCAAGATTATAACATATTTTGCTCAAAATCCAAAAGACAATCCGTTTATTCTTACGGTAACCCTACTAAATTCTTTTTTCACGCAGTTACTACAGTATCATGGTCTAAGTGATCATTCGCCCAAAAATGTTGCAAGTGCATTACGTATTAATCCATATTTTGTGAGTGAAATACAAGCTGCAGCGAGAAATTACCCAATGAAAAAAGTGAGTGCAATAATCTCTAGCTTACGAGAAATGGATTTAAAAGGTAAAGGAGTTGGTGCAGTAACTATGAGCGATGCAGATTTACTGAAAGAACTTTTATATAAAATTATATAAAAACTTACTTTCTATCCACACCAAATTTTCCTGGTCCGACCAATATTATCGTAATAAAAGAAACTAAAAAAAGTAATGCTTTTTCTTTTGTTCCGAAATCATCTGCACCATGGGCAATGAAAACTGCAACAGCCATAGTAATTGCACTTGGTATAGCAGATAAACGAGTTTTAAAACCAATAATTATTAATATTGGGCAAATAAACTCACCGATTACCGCTAGAAATAAAGACGGAGTTGCACCTATACCTATAGGGTCTCCAAATTCGAAGTTACCAGAAATTAATTTTTGAAATTTTGGAAGACCATGGGTCAACATCATAGCAGAAATGGCTATTCTAAAAAAGGCTAGACCAATATCTTTAATAAGGGGGCTTTTCATGAATTCTATTTATTTATTTTAAAAGTATTAATTTTTTTTGTCTTTTTTAAAATTTCATCAATTTCATATACTAATTGACTCGCATTTTCTTTACTAAAAAACAGAGGTGGCTTAATTTTTAGAACATTATCATACGGTCCATCAGTACTAATTAAAATAAATTTTGAACGCAGTTCATTTTTTATAATCGATGCAAGATTGGTTTCAGGATGTCCATCTGAATCTAAAATTTCAACACCTAGAAAAAGTCCTTCCCCACGTATATCAGCCAACTCTATATGTTGTTTTTGTAAAAATTTTAATTCTTGCTTTAAAAATTCACCAACGTGTAGAGCTTTTTTTGGCAATTCTTCTTCTTCCAATACTTCTAATACGGCATTACCAATGGCACATGAAACAGGATTGCCTCCAAAAGAGCTAAAAAATTCCATTCCGTTATTAAAACTGTTCGAAATTTCTTCAGTGGTCACTACGGCTGCCATCGGATGACCATTACCTATAGGTTTACCTAATATAACAATGTCTGGGATTACATCATACATTTCATAACCCCAAAAATATTCTCCTAGTCGGCCAAAGCCAACTTGTACTTCATCACTAATGCACAGTCCGCCTTGTTTACGAATCTCAGGATATATACTTTTTAAATACGTTTTTGGTAACGGTACTTGACCACCACATCCTACTATAGGTTCTGCTATAAATGCAGCAATATTTCCTTTATTACTTTGAATTCTTTCATTTGTTAGGGTAATATAATGTTGAGTGATTTCTTGCTCTGTTTCTAAACTTGAACCGAAAATCTTAGGCATCTCTGTTTCAATAACATCTTGTTTTTTACCCGTACCTCCATTATGATTGTATTTGTAATGGCTAATATCAATAGCGTTTTGGGTATTACCATGATAGCCATGTTGTAAAACCATTACCTTATTTTTTTTCGTATGTGTTTTAGCAATACGCAAGGCTAAATCTGAAGCTGCACTACCAGAATTAACTAGAAAAACTTTATTTAAATGAGAAGGAAATTTAGATAGTAATTTATCTGTATAGGTCAGAAGCTCCTCATATATATATCTGGTATTGGTATTTAATTTGGCCAAAGTTTGCTGACCAGCTCTTACCACTTTAGGATGACAATGACCTACTTGAATTATATTATTGTAAGCATCTAAAAAAGTATTGCCTTCAGTGTCATACATATATTGAAAGGCTGCACCAGACATTTGTATTGGTTCTTTATAACTTAAAGATTGTGCTGGGCTAATATTCTTATTCCGCCTAGCGAGTTGCGCCTTTAAATTATTGCTTGGTAGTTTTGAAAAGCCACAAGCACCTCTAAATGTGTTTTTTGCTTTTATGGGGTTTATGGTGACCCATTTTCGTAATAACGACCATGCAGATTTTTCGCTAATAGTAATATAAGAAGATTCTGGTTTTATCTTTTTAGAATGAGCCGAATTTAAAACACTAGTACATAATCTGGCAGCAATTAAATAGTAAAGTGCATCTACTTCTTTTTCATGAAGGGGTAATTTAGTATGATAAGCTTTGATAATTTGAATGGCAATTTCTAATGGATTCTCTTTGTCCATCA
>CAXBIJ010000035.1:0-16532 GCA_963975675.1 uncultured Maribacter sp.
AGAAGACCTACTTCCTTTATTAGCTAATGCTTCGATTAAAGGAATTCTGCTGTTGGCATATCTGGGTCTTTTGGTAACTAAATTTGATTTGAATTCTTGGCTATTCATTATTTTCTTCTTTCGATTTTAGTAGTTCTTTCAATCTGCGGCAATTCTTCGTCAACTTCATTTAAGTGTAGCGTTTTAACGAAATCACTTTTCATAAGCTTTTGACCTAAATCAGTTAATTTATCTGCGGAGTCTTTATCATATAGGTCTTTTACTAATATGATGCTCTGAGGAAAAACATTTGGTATAGCATCGAAGAACCCCATATTAAAAGCCTTTCCAAAAGCCGATAGGGGAGCATCTGCTAAAAGAGGATAGTTATATTGGGTTGTGTTTGCAGAGATAATAGACATTACAACAGCAAATTTTTTCATACGTTGAAAGCCCTCAGAAGCCCCAGAAACCTCGTTTCCTTTCTCATCCAGATAATCCAATGATATTCCTCCAGACGGAGATTTTTCAAAGCTTAAAACGCCTCCTTTGATATCGTTGTACTTAATTAAATTTTGAAAATGTTCGTTTGCATGATCTTGTAGGAGGTTTACCATCTTGTCAAAAACACGTTCTTTAGCCTCTAATGTTGCTTCAACTAAATCTTGACTTATTTCATAATTAGTTACATATCCTTCAGCTATATCCTTGGGACGTAGATTTTTAATTTCTTTATCTGTAGTTAATATTTTTGATTTAACATCTCTTATAGTTTCTTGAAACCTCTCAATTCTACTAGAAGCTTGCTCCATTCTCCGAATCGAACCTTTATATTGATTAATAATGCTTGTCGAATTATCTGTGCTTTCAGATTCTGTTCCTGCAATTAGAATATCCTTTCTTTGAGATTTTAAAGCTTTCAGTTCTGAATTTAATTTATCAACGCGTTTTCTTAATTCTATTTCTTTTTCTCTGGTTCTTAATACACTTTGAGGAATAGACTCGAACTTATTTAAAAATGGAGCTGCATTGATTTGAAGAGTACCGAAAAAGTCTTCTAAATCATTTTTTACAAATTCCTTTTTATTATCATTTTCATTTGGTCTGTTTTTTAGTTTTAAAAGATAATTATGTGCATCAGACCCTTTTTCTGCTGGTCGGTCACATACATAACAATGTTCACCTTCAATCATTTGACCTAATGTTACTGCGTCTGGTGAGTTAGAAGGTAGGATTGTGAAGTATTCATTAGGGTTATTTGCGGCATGAAGGAGCGCCCTTTTTTCATATCTTTTTTCCCTGAATTCTTTAATCTTGTTCTTGAAGTCATTTATAGATTCTTCAAAACCTAGTGATATCCATGAGAAATTACCATCATAAAATCTATTATTAATACCATCTAAAAACGAATCGTACTCATCCTTTATTCTTTTAAGTACTCTACTTTTATCTAGAATTTTATCATCTAATTCTTTTCTTTTTTCAGCATTAGCGAAATTTTGTTCTAAATTATTTTTTTCTTGTTCTGCAGATTCATACAAGCTTTTAAATTCTACTAATTTCTCCGATTCTTGATCAAGTTTTATCTGTAAATCCTTTTTTGTATTTATAGCGACGTCCAATCTTTCATTATGTTCTGCAGTAGACTTGTTTTGACTATTAAGGTCTTTTTCTGCCTTAGCAGCTATCTCCTTAACGATTTTTGCTATTTCCTCATATTTACTAATATTAGTCAGCGTTCTAACAGCATCTTCAATACTAGATTTTTTGCTGAAGTCAATCATTTTGTCCACTTCTTCACCCTGAAAGAAAGAATACTGCCTTAGCGTAGGGAGTATAAGTTGACTAATAATTTTTTGTTTTTCATCGGCATCGTAAACAGGTTTATATTTTGGTAGTACATGGTCTGTTTTGTCTACTTCAATATCATCTATAGTAACCTGCCAACTGTCAAAGTCTGTGATTTTTTCGCTTATTCTAGTTGCAGTGAATGATTTTGTGATTTGATATTTATATCTCCCTGTTGAGTATTCAATTTTAATTCCTGTTTGTACCTGGTCTCCGATTGAAGTCTCATTCTTTGCTTTATCAGAGATAATCTTTACAGCAAAATCTTTAACATTCTTCTTTTGTTTATCATCAGAGTCTAAAATTTGGTCGTAAAATAACCATAAGAAAGCATTGAAAAATTTTGATTTTCCAGCACCATTATCCGCTACGATAATATTTACCCCCTCTTCAAAATCATATTTAGTGTCTTCAAATTCTCCGTAGTAATTAAAGAAGTTTTTAAACGAAATACTGTTTATAATAGATGCCATGTTAACCTATATTATGAATTATTTTAAGTTTCTTATAAATCATAGATGTATTTAAGTGATTATCATTTTCGTTGATAATAACAGAAAGGACTTCAATGATTTTTTTATTATATGGAGCGTTGGTAGTTAAATTTTTCAATTCACTTTCTTTAATGTCATACTTCTCCATTAAATCAGGGTCTGACAGAATCTCCCTCAAAATTTGATCTCTTTCCATAAAATTATAGGTCGTTAATTATTGTATCTAAATCTAAATCATACTTCATACAAACATTCATTAAAGCTTCTTTAGTGTCATAAAAATTCATAGATAAGCTTGCAAAATATGCAACTCTTGTTAATTCATTTTTCACCAAATTTCTTTCAATATTATAAAGCTCTCCAGATGGATTATCAAGATTAGGAATAACTACCATGTCATAAATGGTTGAATATGCTTTGTCTTTGTGTTTTCTTAAAAGCCTCCCCCTTCTTTGAATAAACTGTCTTGGATTTCCTGTGCTACTTGCGAAGATTCCAACCTCCGCTCTTGGTACGTCAACTCCTTCGTCTAACATTTTCATAGCAAATAAAATTTCAATTTTCCCATCTTCAAAACCACGTAAAATATCATCTAAGTTTTGATCCTCAGAAGTATATGAGTTCATTTTAACATCTGGATAATTTGCGTTAATACGCTTCATATACTCATTCATTAATTTAACCTCTTCCCCTTCATTATTTATTGCATATCCTTCAGGGATATACGCGAATACGTATTTATCTTTATGAGCCCTTTTTAATTCCCCAACTATAGTAGTGAACAGGGCTATTTTATTATGTGCTTTGTGAATTATGTTTTTTCTTTTTAATAAAAGAATTTCTACAATTGGGTCATCTTTAAATTTTCCAGTTTTAAAATCAAAAAACTTTAAAAGTTGTTTTGAAATTAAAGTATATTCTTCGAACTCATCTTCAGTTAACTGTACAATTTTCGGAAAGTATTTATACCCTGTTAAATATCCATGTTCTAAAGCTTTTTCCATCCCAAAGCTATATGTATATGGTGGAGAGTCATTAAAAAACGAATCGAGGGCAAGAGTTCCTTCAGGGTCATAAATCCTTTTAGGAGTCGCAGAAAGACCAATTTTTCTGTTTACAGTAATGTTTCCTAATTTACTTTTTATATTGTTAGCGCCCATATTATGAGCTTCATCGGCTATCATTAGAAAATCATCTTGGACTTTTTTAAAAAGTTTCTGAAACCTATCTAGAACAAAACTGCCATAAGTTGATATTATAACCAAGTCTTCCTTTAAACCCCATGAGTAGTTGCTCGTGTAGTTAGCAAATTCTTTTTCCCAATTGTTACCACCACCAACTTTAAGTATTTTTCTAAAATTAAAGGATTTAACCTCTTCTTCCCATTGATTTAATAAGGCTATTGAAGGAACTAACATAATTGCTTTATAAGATTTTTCGGCATTATATATGTTAAGGAGGCAGTTAAGAGAAGTTATCGTTTTACCCGTGCCTGTTGCCATAGCAAATACACCTGTATAATCATTATTCAACCATGCATTATAAGCCTCTTTCTGGTATTCCCTAGGACCTTCTGCAAACGGAAATTTAGGAATAGAAATAAATTCTTCAATTTTTTTATCAAACCTCACCCTTTTCTTTTGAAGAATAGCTTTTACTTTTTCGCTATACTCATCTTTTTCTAAATGTAAGGAGTCATCTAGTAAATCTGATACGTCTTTGTCCCTTCCTATGGCATTAATTATTACTTCAATCTGATCTTTATCAATATACTGGTAACTAGGGTGGGTTTTGTTAAAGATTCTCTCAAAACTCTCTCTTTCACTAGAAATTCTTTTAACACTTACATCACCGTTCCATGGGGTTTCAACTTGAAAACTTTCGGAGTTTTTCAACAGTGCAGATAATGTAAAATTGATACTTCCCTCTGTTAGAATATAATCGTTACCATCAAAAAGAATCATTTTCTTACAATGAGCTAAATCTACCTTATTAAACTTTACTGGAATAATCGTCAACTTACCCTGTTTCAACAAATATTTCAGACAATCGAAAAAATGTTGACCAGATTGAGATAGGTTTTTTTCAATTTCAGTTAAATCTGAAAAAATATCAATAATCCTATCCTCGTTTTGGAGTTCTGTATTATCGATTAAATTTTCATAGTCATTAAGACTGTATATGTGATTTGTTATAAGCCTCATTTCTCCACCGTTGAAAATGAATTCCGCAAAGCTTTTAGATAAGACCTTAATCGCGTTAGAGCTAAAATAACCTAATAGTAAATCTATTTTTTTAGAAACAGGGAACGCTTCCTCATAAAACTCTAAAGGAATATGGCTTGAGTCAGAACTGTATTTATAAGTGGAAGGAAACTGAATTTGTCTAAAACTCATATATAAAGTAAGGTCTGATTAAATAGAGATAACAAGTTAAATCTTTTGAATAGATATGGAATACGGTTTCCCGTAATTAACAATTAAAACTATAAATCAATGAATAATAATTATAAATACCATAGTAGGTCTATTACTAAACATAAAATGGTGAAACATAAACTAGATGATAATGAAATACTTTTGTTTAAGTTAGATTCATCATTCCAGATAGTAACCGTTGTACCTTTTATCAATAACAATGAATTATTAAACGTGAAGGCAATTATGAATATTGCAATTAAATCAGAAATCAACTATATCGTTATAGTTTCAAAGAAAAACATTGATTCTGTTAGTTTTAAAAAATATAGAAAGGCTTTTCTATATTTGGAAATAGAATTGAAAGATTTTATTTTTATAGATGATGATGAGTATTATAGTTATCACGATAATAAATTTTTAAAATAAGGCATACAATTCGGATACCCATTAAGTTGAAGAGTTGACAAATAGTTGGATATTAACAAATTACACTCCTTGGTTCGAGCCCAAGAGGGGGAGCAAAAAGCGAAATCCAATCTATTTATTTAGGTTGGATTTTTTGTTTTAAGTCAATAAATGCAGGGGAATCCTGCATTAGCTACACTTTCTACTTGTCCTTCATTTCGTTAAGGTTTTTGATTGGTTATAATATCCGCCCGTCTTCGTTCTGCTTCTAAAACGAATTGTTCATTTAAACTGCCTTTATATTTCATTGCCCTATTCTCAAATCCCTTACCGCATCTAAATATCTCCAAACGACATTTGAAGGTATCACCGTCAGAACGGTCATAGACCCCTACCTTAATCAGATCGATTATTTGCACGTTTTTAAGGTGTATTGAATTCAGGATGCACTTTATCCATTAATTTTAACCTTATGAAGAAATATCTTCAAACATTCTGGCAATTTCTCAATCTTTGCTCAAAATAAACCCCCGAATTATGAAAACAGTTCTACTTATCAAAGAGATTTATTCCGAAAGTTTCAGTAACATCCAAAACTTCATCGTAAAACACTATTTCAAATCCTTTGCAATATTCACCTTTGTAATGTTCACAGTAGTTCTGTGTGTATTCTTTTACAGGCTATCCACAGGATTCTCATTCTCCAATATCTAGAGATGACCAAAAAATAAAAAAAGCAATGCACTATTTGCCACGTTATTATTATATATCTGCTCCCTAATATTGTTGGTTGTTATAATGACTTATGGATTCTAAAGAAGACCCTTAAAGGAGTAGCAAAAAACAAAAAATCCAATCTATTTATTTAGGTTGGATTTTTTGTTTTTAGTCAATAGATGCATTGTTATACCTGCATTATATATACTGCCTGCACTTTCCACTAGGTTATCTATCTTTTTTGGCCAACCGACTCTTTTTTAGTCCGAAAAAGAAGTAAACGATTACTCCTAATACCATCCAGAGAACAAAACGAATCCAAGTTACATAAGGCAGCGCTATCATTAGCCCTAAACAAATCAATATACATAATGAACAGACAATCTTGAAAGCAGGGGTTTTAAACTTGCGTGGTGCATCGGGTTGTTTGATCCGTAATATCCAAATGCCTATCGCTACAAGAACAAAGGCGAACAACGTTCCAATATTTGTAAGTTCGGCGGCAACACCTATGTCAATTGTACCAGCAAGTATCGCTACAAACAAGCCGACCACAATAGTTGCAAAAGAGGGTGTAAAGTACCTTTTATCAACCTTACTGAACTTATTCCCGAGCAAACCGTCCCTACTCATAGCATAAAGTATCCTAATCTGCCCCAGTTGCATTACCAGTAAAACTGTAGGCATGGTTATAGTTATACCAATTGCAATGAGTAGTGCAACGTTATTCTCACCAACTGAAAGCAAGGCCTCTGCTACCGGTTTTTCGTTTGCAAGAGTAGATAAGGGTGCCATCCCTGTGAGGGCACCTGCAACTACAATATACAGTATTGTGCAGACCACCAATGCAAATATCATTGCTCTTGGGAGGTCGCGTTGTGGATTTTTAGCTTCCTCGGAAGTGGTGCTTACCGCATCGAATCCAACATAGGCGAAAAATACCAAAGCAGCTCCACTTATAACCCCTTTCCAACCATTGGGAGCAAAAGGTTCCCAATATACATCTGGGTTAAAATGGGGCAGACCATACCAGAGAAATATACCTACCAATACCAACTTAATGATGACCAATGTTGCATTCACCCTTGCCGATTCTTTGATGCCTATATATAGTAATAAAGTCACTAGCAAAGTGATTATCACTGCAGGTAGATTACAGATGGCCGTTGCATGTGGGAAAGTGTGTAATATGGCAGCATATTTGGTTTCCAAAGCAGGTGTTAAGGCATTCCACGAACCCGATGGCAACTGTATCATTTCGGTTCCTGTTGAACCAGACATCCATCCTGGCAAGTACCATCCGAAGCCATCCATTAGATTCTTAAAATAGCCAGACCAACCTATAGCCACTGCAACATTGCCTACTGCATATTCCAATATAAGGTCCCATCCAATAATCCACGCGATTAGCTCCCCAAACGAATGATATGAATAGGTATAGGCACTACCAGAGACTGGTATCATTGAGGCAAATTCGGCGTAACATAACGCAGCAAAAAGACAAGCAAGACCGGTAATTACAAATGAAATAGTCAATGCAGGTCCTGCACCTAGGGCATGTTCGGTGCCTGCCGCAGCTTCGCCGGTAAGCACAAAAATTCCCGTGCCTATGATGGCCCCGATGCCTAACATGGTGAGATCAAAAACACCCAAAGACCTTTTTAAAGAAGACTCCTCAGATTCTTTCTGAAGACTTTCCAATGTTTTTTTCCTAAATAATTGACGAATTAATTCCATTTTACAATGTATGTATTAAGAGGTTCTAGTAATCGTAATTTTTTCCAGCTTTGCTACGTTAATCGGTATTTTCTCCTCCACTGAATTTGTGGTATCTAAACCATAATCATCCATGGCAGAAAGCCCAGTTGACTTTAATAATCTATAAATACGCACTGCGAATATTTCCTGAAGCGATAAATGGTTGTCTGTTGCAACCCTTGAGTTTATCAGCATAAACTTAAAGTCGGTAGGTACTTTGCTAGTACTGTTTTTGAAGTATATATTTTCACCCTCAATCTCTCCAGATAGCCTTAAGTCATTATGAATTCTTTTCATAATATGAGCAATCAAATGAGGTTCTTTAAAACCCATTTTCAGTATTACAAAAAAGCTTTTTTCTGGGATAATAGTCTCCGTAGTATAGTCGACCCCATAAGGGGTATCGGTTACATCGATATGTAAAAACCAATATACGGCCGCTTTTTTAGGTTGAGAATAGAAAAGCGAATGTACAATGGTTGTGTCGAGATAATTTGTTCTTACAGAACGTGTTGGGTAAACTAAATTTGTTGTCATGTACGGCAAATGGGAATTATTAATGACCTCTAACAAAAGGGGATGAATATCTTCAAGCTTTTGATATTCCGCAACTTTGCTTCTTAAGTTTCTTGCCTTATGGTAAAATAACAGTAAAACAAATAAGGCTGTAGCTAATAATATAGTAAACCATCCACCATGTATGATCTTGTTAAGGTTGGAAATAAAGAATGTTCCTTCAACAGCTATAAAAATGGAAAATATCCCTAAAATAATCCACTTTCTAGATTTAAAATTGGCAAGTAAAAGGTACCCAAGCAAAACACTAGTCATTAACATATCTATCGTTATTGCCAAGCCGTAAGCAGATTCCATATTGCTAGACTTTTCAAATAGGAATACGACGACCAAACAACCCACTAGTAAAAAGTAATTTATAAACGGAATATAGATTTGACCTTTATGGGTCGATGGGTATTTAACCTTTAGGTTCGTCCATAATTTTAATTTGATGGCTTCGTTTACTAAAGTGAAAATTCCTGTAATTAAAGCTTGACTGGCAATTATAGTGGCAATGGTCGCAATACAAATTATGGCAGGCAGCCAGCCTTGGGGAACTGTGGCATAAAAAACCGATGTTATTTCGGTTCCTTTTACAAGAGAAAGGCAGTAGGCCGCTTGGCCAAAGTAATTAAGCAAAAGCATGGCCAATACAAATACCCAAGTGATTCTAATATTCTTTTTTCCACAATGACCTAAATCCGAGTATAAGGCTTCCGCACCTGTAGTACAGAGAAAAACCGCACCTAATATCCATAATGCACTCGGGTACTCAATTAAAAACTGGAATGCGTACCATGGGTTTAAGGCTTTTAGCACAGTGGGGTTGTCAACTAACTGATTTATCCCTAAAAAACCTAAAGTGCCAAACCACAGAAACATTACGGGGCCAAAAAGTACTCCGATTTTTTTTGTTCCGAACTGTTGTATTGCGAAGAGGGCTATAAGTATAGCACAGACAATTGGGATGGTAGGAATACCTTCGTATAACATATCAAGACCTTCTACTGCAGAAGAAATTGAAATGGCAGGGGTTATAAAACCATCACTAATTAAGGTGGCACAGCCAATCAGGGCGGGGTATATAATCCATTTTGAACGTGTTTTTCTTAACAGGGCATACAATGCGAAAATACCGCCTTCACCATTATTGTCAGCATTAAGGGCTAAATAGATGTACTTAAAACTAGCAATTAGCATAAGTGTCCAAAAAATACAGGACACACTTCCCAGTATCAAAAGAGGGTCAAAATTTTTACCTTGGGTTATAGCCGTAAACACATACAAAGGGGAAGTGCCTATATCTCCAAATACGATTCCTAAGGTCATTAAGAGACCAACTGCGGTTACTTTTTGGGTGGTAGTTTTCATTAATTTAGTGTTATATAAATTAGTACTTCTACTAATTACCCTATTGTTCTTAAACGCTTTGTCTATTTTTATTTTTTGTTCTAGGGTAATAAGTATTTAGTCCGCTATAAAAAAGATGCTGCTAACAGCAGGTTGTAATAATCATTTTATTTGGTTGAATTTGATTAAGTTTTAATTGTTAAGCCACCTTTTCTACATGGGGCAAAGTTTTTATTTGTTCTTGAAATATTGACTTCCAATTCTCGATTCTTTTAAGCTCAAAATCCTCCTTACGGTCTTCCATTGAATCATAAAAATTAAGAATTATGTTTTCTCCATTTTTTAGTTGAATTTCTAAATCAAGTCTATTAAGCAAAGTCTCAATTCTTTCGTTTGTTTTTATAGATTTCCTATTTTCCATAATACGACATCCTTTTAGTGCGTTTAATTCTAAGAGATATTCTAGATTCTCTGATTTCTTAATCTTCAAAAAAATAAACTTCATCTGATTAGTATCCAATCCTATATAGGTTTCACCCCAATTTTCTGACTTGGATATGCTTAATTTCTTTTCAGCGATTATTTGTTTGATTTTTGATTCTATTTGTTTTCGTTCACTTATTCCGACTGAATTGAACAGAAAGAATGATATAAAAACACTGCAAACAAGAATAAGTGACATGATAATTAATGAAGTATCCATAAAATATTTTTTAAAATTTACAATTCTGATTTTTGAATATTGGTTTAAGCGAGTGCAGTAACCGTGAAATTTACGGTACTAGCTATTTGGTAAAGAAGTTTCTTTGCCTATTCGCTGCAAGTAAGATTTTTTAATATCAGGTGAAACCGTGAAAAGGGTAGGAAATCGAAAAACTAGGAAGCTTCAGGTTAATAAAGGTTGCTAATACTCCAAAATCAATAGAATGGATTTTCTGCTTTTTGCCTAATACTGAATTATTCCATTCATCCGAAGTGAACTGTTGCTTTAATTTCGGAATTTGATTTTGCCAAGGAAAAGGGTCAGCAGAGTTTAACTTTGCCGCTGAATGAGAAATAGAAAGCCTAAGATTAAATTTTACTCCCGTCTCAAATTGAGAAGTACGTGAGTGGGAATCATAGATATAGTTAGACTTGGTAATACAATGGGCATTTACACCAATAAAAAGGAAAAAAAATAAAATCCTGAATATCAACATTTCTGTGCTTAAAATCCTTATCAAATGTAGAAAGTAATATCGTTAATGTGTTGTTAAAAAATTGAATCATTTTTTCATCTTAAATGCAATGTGACCCTTCAGATTTAATAACCTGAGCTTTATCATTTTCTAAGGCATAGAGATAGCTAAAGTCTTGCTCTATTAATGTTTTGTGTAACTTTTTTCTAAAACCAAGATGCCTCTCCCATTCCTTATTCCTAGTTTTGCAGTATTAAAATTTAAACTATGATTTCAGTTGATAATTTAGCTGTAGAGTTCAGCGGAACAACCTTATTCAGCGACGTATCTTTTGTGATAAACCCTACCGATAAAATTGCACTTATGGGTAAGAACGGTGCAGGTAAGTCTACCATGATGAAAATAATTGCTGGGGAACAAAATGCAAATCGTGGTAATGTAAGGGTTCCAAAAGATGCCATAATTGCGTACTTGCCGCAGCATTTATTGACAGAAGATTATTGTACTGTTTTTGAGGAAGCCGCCAAGGCTTTTAAGCATGTTTTTGAAATGCGTGATGAAATGGAAGGGCTAAATAAAGAATTGGAGACGAGAACAGATTATGAGAGCGATGCTTATATGGGCATTATTGAGAAGGTCTCTGATCTTGGCGAAAAATTTTATGCGCTAGAAGATGTAAATTATGATGCTGAGGTTGAAAAAGCATTAAAAGGCCTTGGTTTTAAACAAGAAGATTTTACAAGACAAACTAAAGAATTTAGTGGTGGATGGCGCATGCGAATTGAACTTGCTAAAATTTTGCTACAAAAACCAGATCTTATTTTGTTAGATGAGCCTACCAATCATATAGATATCGAATCGGTGATTTGGTTAGAAGATTTTCTACTTAATAAGGCCAACGCCGTAATGGTGATTTCACACGATAGGGCATTTATAGATAATATTACCAACAGAACCATTGAGGTTACTATGGGCCGTATCTATGATTACAAGGCCAACTATACCCACTATCTGCAATTAAGAGAAGACCGAAGGTCTCATCAGATTAAAGCCTATCAAGAACAGCAAAAATTTATTGCTGATAATATGACCTTTATCGAAAGATTTAAGGGAACGTACTCCAAGACTAATCAAGTATCGTCACGTGAGCGAATGTTAGAAAAATTGGTCATCATTGAAATCGATGAGATAGATACATCATCTTTAAAATTGCGTTTTCCTCCAGCACCACGTTCCGGTGATTATCCTGTAACCGTTAAAGATGTTTCCAAATCTTATGGTAAACAAGTGGTATTCAAAAATGCGAATATGTCTATTGCAAGAGGTGAAAAAGTCTCTTTTGTAGGTAGAAATGGTGAAGGAAAATCTACTATGATCAAAGCTATTTTAGGAGAGATTGAAGTAGAAGGCACTTGCCAATTGGGCCATAATGCAAAAGTAGGATACTTTGCCCAAAATCAAGCCTCGTTACTAGATCCTGAATTGACCATTTTTCAAACAGTAGATGAAGTTGCCTTTGGAGATATTCGTAATCAGATAAAGAATATTTTAGGAAGGTTTATGTTCAGTGGTGATGATATTGATAAAAAAGTAAGTATGCTATCGGGTGGAGAAAAAACCCGATTAGCAATGGTTAAATTATTATTGGAACCTGTAAACCTTTTAATTCTAGATGAGCCAACCAATCATTTAGATTTAAAATCAAAAGATGTCTTAAAAGAGGCACTATCTACTTTTGATGGTACGTTAATTTTGGTTTCGCATGATCGTGATTTTTTACAAGGCCTTTCTGAAAAGGTATTTGAATTTAAAGACCAAAGAGTAATAGAGCATTTTGAAACTATTGATGCCTTTTTAGAACGTAATAGAATTAAAAGTATATCAGAAATTAATTTGATGAAATAGTAAAACTCATTTAAATTTCTTAACACATAAACCCGGTAGCTAAAATTGCGTTGCCGGGTTTTTCATAAATGTGTTGTAAAAGTAATTGAAACGATTTTTCGGTCTAAGGTAGGTTGTGTGTTAATGGAAGAAACGTCAACCATAAATAGATTAATGAATAATTTTTTTAAGCTAGAAATCATTTGAATCGAATTAATAGCAATAGTGTATGCTAGCTATATTTGTTTGAATCAAAAATTTAAACATGTCACTATTAACCATTATTTTAAATATTCTTTTGCCACCGTTAGCTGTTTTTATGAAACACATGGTATAGGTACAACTTTTTTAATAAGTATTTTATTAACGTTACTAGCTTGGTTGCCTGGGGTAATTCATGCTTTTATAGTAAATCAATAAGTAAATAAAATTCACGTCTTGCTTTCTAATGATAGAAGTAAAGACATTAAAAACCGAATAGTTGTCAATAATTGAATTGATAATTATTCGGTTTTTTTCTTAATCCATTTTCCTTCTTAAGTTTGTAATGTTCATTTTTATTGGATCTTTGGTACTCAATACTATTAAACAATACCTTTGAGAGGTTAGGATTAGAATAACTGCTCGACAAATAAAATTGTATTGGTAAAATTTGAGAAGTCAGGTTTAATTATTTCAACTTTAATTTTTATTTTCAAAACATGAATAAACATTTAATAATAGCAGCTGCTATTTTGTTATTAGCAGTAGGGTGTAAAGACTTTCAAAAGAACGATAAAAACGCATCGCAAATAGAAAAATCTGCTCAAGAATTAAATGATGAGATTACCCATTCTATAGTAAATGAGGCAATTAAAATGCATGGTGGAAAGCTCTATGATTCTGCTCATTATCAATTTACCTTTCGAGATAAGGTGTATTCTTTTGAAAATAAAAATGGTTATACGTACAAGGTAAGTTCAAAAGATAGTTTGGGTAATAAAATTGTGGACATTATGCAGAATGGACAGTTAGCCAGAACAGTTAATAACGAGTTGGTTGAGCTATCAGAAAAGGATATTGCTAAATATACTGAAGCTTTAAACTCAGTTATTTATTTTGCCACATTACCACATAAATTAAATGATAAAGCAGTAAAAAAAGCAGGCGTAGGGGAAACCACTATTAAAGGAGAAGATTACGATATAGTTAGGGTCACTTTTGGTAAAGTAGGCGGAGGTAAAGATTTTGATGATGTTTTTATGTACTGGATAAATAAAAAATCGCATTACATAAATTATTTAGCATACAGTTATAGTGTTAATGAAGGCGGAGTACGATTTAGGAGTGCTTATAACCCAAGAACCATTGATGGAATTCGTTTTCAAGATTATATTAATTGGGAAGCGCCAGTTGATACGCCTCTAAAAGAATTGCCTGCGATGTTTGAAAAAGGACAATTGAAAGAACTTTCTAGAATTGAGACGAAGGATATTCAGAATTTGAACGCCATCGATGTGGTGGAGTAGTCATTTTAGTTGAACACAATTTACTTATCGTATCTTTGTTAAGCGCTATTTGAGGTTTTCGAATACGTGTTATTATTACTTGTTTTTAATTTAAATCCGTCTTATATGAAGGGTGAAACCTTATTTGAAAATTTCAGGGAGGTTTCTGCAAAAGAGTGGAAACAAAAAATTCAATATGATTTAAAAGGTAAGGATTATAATGAAGAACTTGTTTGGGATTCTCCAGAAGGCATTAAAGTAAAACCTTTTTACCACGCTGACGATTTAGAGAATATTATAGTAGAATCGTTGCCAACTACCCCTTGGAGAATAGGTCAATCCATTTATGCAGGTAACGCCATAATGGCCAATGAAAAAGCTCATAGGTTAATTAAGAAAGGTGCCGAGGTTTTACATTTTGTAATTGCTGCAGAAACTGTTGATGTTGTAAAGCTTTTGAACAATATTGATTTAAATACCACAAGTGTTTCTTTCGATATGCAATTTATGTCCAAAAGTTTCATTGAGAAGGTTGTTAATCTAGTTTCAAATTCGAACAACGTTTACTTTCAAACTGATCCTATAGGCCAACTAGCTAGATCCGGTAATTGGTACGACTCTCTAACTTCAGATTTTAAGGTTTTTAACGAATTAATAGATTTAAATATTGAAAATCTAGTAAGCGTTGATCTTACCCTTTATGATAATGCCGGTGCAGATATTTCTCAACAATTAGCATATGCACTATCACATGCCAATGAGTATCTAAACGCATTGCATGAGAACGGAAAACTTCAAAAGCTAAAGAGTATAGAATTTAAAGTTGCAGTTGGGGGTAATTATTTTTTTGAGATTGCAAAGTTAAGGGCGTTACGAAAACTTTTTAAAGTTCTTGCTGAAGCATATGAAGTTTCTCCGCGCTGTCATATTTCAACAATACCATCAAAAAGAAACAAAACCATATTTGACTATAATGTGAATATGCTAAGAACGACAACAGAGTGTATGTCTGCTGTTATTGGAGGTTCTGATACCGTTTATAATTTTCCTTATGATTCTATTTATAAAAAGGATAATGATTTCGCAAACCGCATTGCTTTAAATCAATTAGTGTTAATGAAAGAAGAAAGCTATTTTGATAAGGTAGAAAACCCTGCAGAGGGAAGTTACTATATTGAAACCATAACAAATCAATTAGCAGAAAAGGCTTTGATTCTTTTTAAGTCTATTGAAAAAGAAGGTGGCTTTCTTAAGCAATTAAAAAATCATTCTATACAGAATAGAATAGCTGATAGCGCAAAAAGACAGCAAGAAAAATTTGATAATAAAAAGACGGTTTTAGTAGGCACAAATGCATATCAAAATAAAACGGATAACATGGGTGGTGAGTTAGAGATTTATCCATTTTTAAAGAAGAATCCTAGAAAAACTTTGATAACTCCTATAATTGAAAAGCGATTAGCAGAAGAATTAGAGCAAAACCGGTTATCACATGAGTAGAAAGAACTTGCAACATATTAGTTTAAAGAACTCAGATAATGGTAGTGCTAAAATTAGTGAGTCAACTTCATCGAATACGGTTTATGAAACAGCTGAATCTATTCCTTTAAAGAAAAGATATTCCGCAGTTGATGTAGAGAAAATTGAGCACCTTAACTTTACAGCGGGCATGCCACCTTTTCTTCGTGGACCCTACGCAACAATGTATGTACAGCGCTCTTGGACAATACGTCAATATGCAGGATTTTCAACAGCTACCGAGAGTAATGCATTTTACAGGAAAAACTTAAAAGCTGGTCAAAAAGGATTATCAGTTGCGTTCGATTTACCTACACATAGAGGTTACGACAGTGACCATGAACGTGTTGTTGGTGATGTAGGTAAGGCAGGTGTGGCAATAGATACCGTAGAGGATATGAAAATTCTATTCGAGGGTATTCCACTAAATGATATGTCGGTTTCTATGACTATGAACGGGGCTGTTTTGCCTATCATGGCTTTTTATATTGTTGCCGCCGAAGAACAGGGAGTTTCTGTCGAACAATTGTCGGGTACGATACAGAATGATATTCTTAAAGAGTTCATGGTTCGTAACACGTATATCTATCCGCCAAAACCATCTATGCAATTGGTTGCAGATATATTCAAGTATACAAGTAAATTCATGCCTAAATTCAATAGTATTAGTATTTCTGGCTACCATATGCATGAAGCTGGTGCACCAGCACATTTAGAGTTGGCATATACCTTGTCTGATGGTTTAGAATATATTAGAACAGGAATAGAAGCAGGATTAAAAATTGATGATTTTGCTCCTCGATTGTCATTTTTCTGGGGTATTGGTATGAATCATTTTATGGAAATTGCCAAAATGCGGGCTGCGAGAATGTTATGGGCCAAAGTGGTAAAGAAATTCGACCCCAAGAGTGAAAAATCATTAATGCTTAGAACACA